>CAJUGG010000117.1 GCA_910585995.1 uncultured Lachnospiraceae bacterium | reverse complement strand
CCCCCTTTCTTCTGGGAGCATTTTCCGCCGCAGTCGCGTCGGTAAATCCTCCCTGGGCTTGTTCGGTTCGTTGCTGTTTTGTACCGCAACTCCCCTCCCAACCCCCTTTCTTCTGGGAGCATTTTCCGCCGCAGTCGCGTCGGTAAATCCTCCCTGGGCTTGTTCGGTTCGTTGCTGTTTTGTACCGCCTATTGATTGATCACGCCACGGATCAATTTGCTCAGTCTCTTATAGACAAAGAATGTCACAACTGAAGTGGCGCCGTACTTGATCAGATTAAAAGGCAGGATCCCCATAATTACCATCCCGGTCACATCTGTCACTGCGGGATTGACTGCGGTACACATAGCGATGATATCTTCCATGGTCATCCCAAACAGGCTGACATAAAAAGGAATGATCAGATACAGGTTGGTGATCACAGCCACTCCCGACACCACCAGCGTACTGACGAACATCCCCGCGATGGCCGTTCTCTTGGATTTTTCCCAGTGATAGATAATCAGCGCCGGTATCACATAAGCAGAGCTTAAGATCAGTCCCTGCAGCTCCCCGGTGCCAAAAGAAAAGCTCCCCTGAATCACCAACTGCAGCAAGATCTTCACCACAATAATCATAAAAGCAGCCGCAGGCCCAAACATAAAGCCGCCCATGATCTCCATCACCCCAGATAAGTCAAAAGACATAAAAGGCGGGAGAAATGGAAGCGGGAAGCGAAGCAGCATTAAGATAGTGCTTAAAGCTCCAAAAAGCCCAACAAAAGCGATACTTCTCACTTTTACTTTCGTGTCCTGGTTGATCTGTTTCTTTCCCTGTACGACTGTGCCAGCCGTTTCCTCTGTTCGATTCATACTGAATCCTCCTTCCCAAATTCCGCAATTCCCCTTCCAAGCCCCTTCTTCTGGGAACATTTACCACCGCATCCGCGTCACTAAATCCTCCCTGGCTTGTAATGGTCCATTGCTGTTTCCATAGATATAAAATTAGGTCGTAAAAAACCCGGAGACAACAAGATCTCCGGGCGCATGTTTGCAGAAAATGTCTTTTCTCATCCGGACTATACCGTCGGTTCTGGAATCTCACCAGATCAGCCGCTTTCGCGGGTCATGGACTATACCATCGGTAGGGACTTTCACCCTGCCACAAAGACTTTCAGTATTCAGTTATGAACGAAGTGATTGCAGTTACATTTCTCTGCCACAATCTATTATAGCGCGTTCTGAGGGCGCTGTAAATACCCCTATTCATTTTTTTCTTTTTCGTTTAAATAAAGCGCGATCGGACAGTGATCACTCCCCATCTGCTCAGAGAGAATCAGGCTGTCCGCAATCTGTCCCTCATAACCTTCTGACACCAGAAAATAATCAATCCGCCAGCCCGCATTTTTCTCTCTGGAACGAAAACGATAAGACCACCAACTATACGCCTCTTCCCGGTCCGGATACAGATACCGAAAAGAATCCACAAAACCAGACGCCAAAAGCGCCCTCATCTTCTCCCTCTCCTCATCTGAGAACCCGGCATTTCCCCGATTCGCCTTGGGATTTTTCAGATCAATCTCTTCCTTAGCCACATTAAAGTCTCCCGTGACAATCACCGGCTTTTTCTCCTTTAACCCTCTTAAGTACGCCCGAACATCATCCTCCCACTCCATCCGATAAGAAAGACGCGCCAGTTCACTCTGCGAATTAGGCACATAGACATTGACCAGATAATACTCTGGATACTCCAGAGTCAATGTACGCCCCTCCGTATTATGCCGCTCAATCCCCATATCCTTCCACACAGCAAGAGGCATCTCCTTCGTCAGCACCGCCGTCCCCGAATACCCCTTTTTCACCGCACTGTTCCAATATACCTCATACCCCGGAAACACAAAATCCGCCTGTTCCGGCTGCATCTTCGTCTCCTGAACACACAACACATCCGGATCCTCCCTCTCCAAAAACTCCACAAACCCCTTCTGCATACAAGCCCGAAGCCCATTCACATTCCACGAATACAACCTCTTCATCCTCTCTCCTCCTTATCCACGCTCAATACTATCGTTTACATAACCTAGGGTCTGTCTCACAATGGGGAGGCCTGGCTCGTACAAATAGTGCTGTGTAGATTGGAGAGGACAGTCTGGCGATTTTGTGCGCCACATTCGGACACGAGTGTCCGCCTGTGGCGCACAAAACTGTTAGACTGTCCGATACATTCTATGCAGACATTTGTCGAGCCAGGCCTCCCCATTGTGAGACAGACCCGGCGCCCTACTGCTCCATCTGACGCCCCAAAAAGTTTGCCGCAGTCGCTGCCACCTTCTGCTCCACTTCTCCCATCCTTGCCTTAGCATCTCTTCCCAAGAGCACCACCGCGCCAATCGCATCTCCCTCACTGATCACCGGGCAGATCGTTTCCGTCACGATACCTTCGATCTCCTCCGTAATCACCGGGATAAATCTCCTCTCTCCTGCCGATGCCTGCAGATTCTCCCGGTCCTGGATCAACTGCTCCAGCTGCGGACTGATCGCTTTCCCATAGTAATCCTTCTTCGCGCCTCCTGCCGTGGCGATGATCATATCCCGGTCTGTCACACACACCATATGTCCTGTAGTCTGTGCCAGACTCTCTGCGTATTGTTTGGCAAATGTTCCAAGCTCTCCAATCGGAGAATATTTTTTTAAAATGATCTCGCCTTCCCGATCAGTAAAGATCTCCAGCGGATCTCCTTCGCGGATTCTAAGGGTACGCCGGATCTCTTTGGGGACCACTACTCTGCCCAGATCATCAATCCGGCGCACAATACCTGTTGCTTTCATAGATATTTCCTCCAATGTCTAAAATACTGGGTCGATTTTGTGCTTAATAGCTCACCTGAACCTAGTATTTGTAAGAATTGGATTTATATGCATCGTCTTTTAATCATCCGGATGCATTTTGTTTAAAAGCTCGATCTTCATCTTATACAGACGATCTGACAGATCCACATAGACTTTATGAGGATTTACCAGACGTTTTGTCTCATCCCAGAGCGTATCCTGCTCTTCGATACAATGCTGTCTGATGTCCATAACAGCCGGCGACTGATAGACACATTCTCCCTTTTCAAACACTTTTACCATCAGTTCTTTCATGGTATAAGTACCGCCCTTCAGATGAGTCTTTTTCCAGGTAGCCTGCGGGTCAAAGATCACCAGATCCTGTGACTCGTCGAACTTGTCATCCACTAAGCTGATCAGATCTGCCTTTAACTTGCCGTTTGCTTTTTCATAGATCCGGTAGATGGTCTTATTGCCCGGATTGGTAATCTTTTCTGTGTTTTCCGAAAGCTTGATCTTCGGCACAAATTCCCCGTCTCCTATTTTTACAGCCGCCAACTTATAGACGCCGCCAAAAGCCGGGCAGTCCTTCGACGTGATCAGATTGGTGCCGACGCCCCAGGAAGTGATTTTTGCTCCCTGCGTCTTCAGGCTGTCGATCAGGTATTCATCCAGGTCACTCGAAGCTGAGATCACCGCATCATGGAAGCCCGCGGCATCCAGCATCTTTCTGGCCTCTTTGGAAAGATATGCCAGATCTCCGCTGTCCAGCCTGATTCCATAGCGGCCATTCAGCTTCTTCTCTTTTCTCATCTCCTTAAAGACCCGTATCGCATTGGGCACACCGGACTTTAAGGTATCGTAGGTATCCACCAGGAGCGTACATGTGTTCGGATACAGCTGCGCATAGGTATGAAATGCGGTATACTCATCCGGAAAGCTCATAATCCAGCTATGCGCATGGGTCCCCAGAACCGGTACATCAAACAATTTGCCGGTCAGCACATTGGAAGTCCCAATACAGCCTCCGATCATGGCCGCTCTGGCCCCGTAGACGCCCGCATCCGGCCCCTGCGCCCTTCTAAGGCCAAATTCCATCACACCGTCTCCTCTGGCTGCATTGACCACACGGGCCGCCTTGGTGGCGATCAGACTCTGGTGATTGATAATCGTCAGTATCGCCGTCTCGACGAGCTGCGCTTCCATAATCGGAGCGATCACCTTGACCAGTGGCTCTCTTGGAAATACAACCGTTCCCTCCGGCACTGCATAGATATCTCCGCTAAAGTGGAAATTGCTCAGATACTCCAGAAAATCTTCATCAAAGATCCCGGTACTTCTCAGATAGGCCACATCTTCTTCAGAAAAATACAGGTTCTTGATGTAGTCGATCATCTGGTCGAGGCCCGCTGTAATCGCGAATCCGTTGCCGCAAGGATTAGTGCGGTAAAAGGCGTCAAAGATCACAGTTTCCTGCACTGGATTTTTAAAATACCCCTGCATCATGGTCAACTCATAAAAGTCGGTTAAAAGTGTCAGATTACGTTTTTTGCTCATGGGAAGTCCTCCTATCCTCCATAGATCATATACAGTCCTACCGGGCTGTCCACACCATCTATGGTCCCTTTTGTTGTATATTGCCAGATCTGACAGGGTCTGGCGTAAGTAACCTCTGTATCATACTTTGTAAGCCAAAGAGGATACTTAGATAACGTCTCCATATGCAGGTACTGTTCCATCCAGTCTTTCTCTGTATGTATCATCGGCAGATATCCTGCGCTTTCTACCGTCTGGCAAAAAGCATCCACACAATTCGTCCGTTCTTCTGTACTTAAATCATCTGCTCTCCCGGTTCCCTCTGATGTGGCGCAGGAAAGAGACAATGCCAGAGGTTCTGTCACGCCATATTCCCTGGCGAGCATCACCAGGAGGCTGGCTTCCTCCACTGCCTCTTTCGGGGAGACCGCCTGAGAATACAGATAGAGTCCGGTTGTAAGTCCGGCCTCTTTTGCACCTCTTATGTATTCTTCCATTCTGGCGTCTAAGATCAAGTCTCCCTGCACGCAGCCCCGATAGCCGCCGCGGATATAGACCATATCCACGCCCGCCGCCCGGACAGCTTCCCAATCGATCTCTCCATGTTCAGAAGATACTTCAATCCCCATTCGACTTGTCAGTACACCCTCTTCGTTAAATTCATAACGAATCCCCCGGATCACCTGAGATCCTGTCACTCGGTTTCCATCTTTATCATAATAGCAGACCGCCCCATCCAGATCCTGCCATCCATAATATAAGATCTCTCCCGTCTTGTAAGTCTCCTCAATCCATACAGGTACTCTCTCTTCCACGATTCTGGTCTGTACAGATCTTGTCATGCTTGTCTTGCAGGGAATCAAAAGCTCTGTATTCTGAAGTTCTCCTTCTAAGGCAATCAGCTTTTGATACCGCACATGATAGTTGTACTGTATTCTTCCATCTTCCTCTACATGCTCGGAACACTCGATACTTTCCAGTGTAAATTCATCATAGGAACCATCCATATTCAACAAAAGCAGCGCCAGTTCCTCATCCTTTTCATCCAGTGAGATATCTCCGCTGCTGTATTTATACTCATACCAGATGCCGTCTACCAATGCATACCGGACATCTCCGGAAGGATTGACATACTCGGTAACAAGCGGCACTTCCACTTCTACTTCCTCTTCTTTTTGCACAATCTGATAAGTAGAAGGATCTTCTTCATCCACCACGGATTCCACCTGCTTTGTCCCGACCTCTTCTTCTTTTCCGGAGGGCACATATTCCACAGTGTCCGCAGGTGCTATATCCTCTGGCAGATCATTCTTCTTGTCTTCCATTGATGGATCAATATCAGACTCTTTTTTCACCAAAGGCATCACATCCAGTACCTGATAAGGTATGAGTTCCTTCTCCTCCTGTGTATCTGGAAGTGGCAGATCTTCTTGTTTTTTATCTGGCTCTTCCTCTGCATCTGCTTCCTGCGTCTCTTGCCATTCCTGCGTATTTTCCGGCTCCTCTGACGCAGGTGAAGCCCCGGTTTCCTTTGGTTCCTCTTTCAGAGATTCCATCTCTTCTTTGGCAGCCAATTCATCAGATGTCTTATCTTTTGGTTCTTCTTTTTGTATTACAGGTACATCTTCTGTCTCATGCTCAGGCTGCGCAGCTTCCAGAGAAGCAGAGGCATCTTCTGTCTCTATCCTCTCCTTCTCCGGAACCTGGGTTGTCTTAGCACATCCAGACAACCCTACTGCTATACAGATCATGATCAAAAGACGAACCATCCGCTCCCCCATAATCCTTATTCCTCTGTCTGTGGATCTCCCTCGCTGTCTGTCTCTTCAGTCCCTTCTGCATCCGTTTCTTCTGTATCTTCCGTCTCTTCGGCAGCCTCCTCTTCCTCTGCTGCCGGTTCACTAAAGAGCCGTTCAAACGTTAGAAGCCCAAGCACCTCTTCATTGCTCGTGATCTCTGCCGCCTCTTTGAGCGGGTCCAGCCATGCAAGATATGCATCGCTCTCGCGTTCACGCAGGATATCCTGTATCGCCTCCTGCGTCGCCGCTTCATCATAAGTACTCTCCATATAGACGATATAATAGCCGTCCTCTGCTTCAATCACCTCGGAATATTCACCATCCTGCAAAGCATCTGCGGCATTTTTCACTGCATCCGGCAAAGAAGCATCGTCTTTTCCATAGTTCACCGCCTCATTGCAGTACAGCTCTTTTGCCTCTGCGGCTTCGCTCAGACTCTGGCCCGCTTTTACCTCATTCAAAAGCTCGTCCATCTGTGTCTTCTTCGACGTGATCTCTTCCTCACTTAGAGGGATCTCATTTCCCTCCTCATCATAATCGCCGCTTGTAGAATCCTCCACATAGGAGATGCGTTTCTGTGCTGCCTCTTCCTGATCCACCTGGGTATCTATCGTCTCTGCACGATTATCATATACTTTGGACTGCAGAGCCATCATCTCCAGCACATGAGTCACGGTTGCCTCTTCTGCGGACATGGCTTTTAGCGTCTTACTGTCATTGGCAGCGATAAATGCTTTTGCAGCCTCCGAAGCCTTTGTCTTATCCTCTTCCGAGAGTGTGACGCCCAGCTCCTCTGCGTGAGCCTCTACCAGATAATACTCCTCTAAAGTCTCCACCACACCATCCCGCATGGTCACACCATAGGGGATTCCTGTGCCCATCAGATCCTGATTCAGATAATCCTCTCCAAAAAACATCCCGTACGAACTCTGCATCTGCGTCTGCTGATAACGCAGAAGAAAATTGACTTCTCCAAGGGGTATGGACACTCCTTCTACTTTCACTGCCTCTGCCGTATCATCCGGCCGGTTCCCTACCGAACATCCAGTGACGCTAATCGCCATCGCGGACAAAAGGGCAAGGGTTCCTGCCATTCTCTTTTTCATCATATAACTCCTCCTGATTGTTACATTTTTCCTTTTATTATAAGCTTTTTTTATTTCTAAAGCAATTCCTTTAACACAATTTTCACCTCTACCTGATCCATGATCTCTTGAACAGTGTCAATACTGGCATCTGCCTTCCACTGTTCATAGATCTGGGTATAGGCTTCCTCCTTAGCAGCATCGGTCAGATACTCTCTCCAATAAGCTGTACCCTCTTCGTCATAATCGCTGGTATGCTGTACCAGGAACCATCCTTCCTCTGTCTCAATGGGGTCAGAGATCTCTCCTACAGCCAATGCTCTTGCAGCTTCGAGCATCAGAGGTTCCTGTCCATCGTCTTGGGCACCCATACTGGATTCTATAGGGGTCAGTCCTCTCTGTTCAGCGGCCTCTTTCAGATTGCCGCAGGCTTTGGCCTCTTCGCATACCTCCTGTGCCAACTGAGTACGCGCCTCGACCTCCTCTTGTGAAAATGGTGTCAGATTTCCTTCATCGTCCCTTAATCCAGTCGTCGAGATCAGCACATAGCAGATACCTTCCCTGTGCACCTGCTCCTCTTTGAACTCCGGCTGATAGTCCTGTATCGATGCCTCTGCCGTCAGGCGGGACAGCTCCCGTTCACACAGCCTGTCATAGACAAAAGTCTCATCTGCCTGTGCATAGTCTAAAAGCGCCTGATGATAATTCTCCATAAAATCCGCTGCTCTTGTGCGCAGTTCTTCCCTGTCTGCCTCATCCAGGGACACCTGATATTCTTCGGCATGCTGATTGGTCAGGTGAATCTGTAAGATTGTGTCAAATACTTCTTCTTTCAGACTGTCTGCCAGCGTGCCTCCCTCTTCATTCACCGCCTCACTCCACATATCATCTCCATAGAGATCCAGATAATTCTTCTCCCACTGCATCTGATTCATACGGATATAAAAATTCCACTCCCGCAGGCTCACTGCTTCCCCATTGACCAAAAAAGCAGTCTCTTCTGCCTTAAAATCTGTATCTTTTCCACAGGCTGTAAGTATGATACAGACGATCAGCATACACACAGCAACTGCTTTTTTCATCCCTGTTCCTCCTGCATCTTTAAAATCTTCATATCCTCTAGAATCTGTGCAGTCTGTTCTAGAAGCCCTGTTTTTTGTTTCTTGTTTCGTATCTGGTAGATAAACTGAGGCGGGTCACTCTTTTTAAAATTGATCCTGCCTTCCATCCTCTGTATCAGCTCCGGAATCCGCGCCGGATTCAGCATCGCCTTCTCATACAAGGTAAAAACAATATGATCCGGGCGCCCCTGAATCTCCTTGATATAAAGTTCATGTGCCTGCCCTCTAAGAGCCGTGATCTCCAGCAGATTCAGGACAGACTTGGGAGGATCTCCAAAACGGTCAAGCAGCTCTTCCAGCATATCATCTCTCTCTGCCTCATTTTCCACAGTCGCAATCCTGCGGTAGATATCCAGCTTCAGCGCCTCATTACGGATATAGCTATCGGGAATGAAAGCATCAATCTGAAAATCGGCCACGGTCTCAAAATCTTCTGTGACCCCTTTGCTCTCCCCTTTCATCTGCTGCACCGCCTCACTGAGCATCTTGCAGTACAGATTATACCCTACCGCCTGCATATGCCCATGCTGCCGCTGCCCAAGGAGCGTACCCACCCCGCGGATCTCCATATCCCGCATAGCGATCTTAAACCCGCTGCCCAGATCTGAATACTCCCGGATGGCATGCAGACGTTTCTCCGCCACCTCTTTTAACATCTTATCCTTCTTATATAAGAGGAACGCATAGGCCGTCCTGTTGGAGCGCCCTACCCGGCCTCTGAGCTGATAGAGCTGGGAGAGTCCCATACGGTCTGCATCCTGGATGATGATCGTATTTACATTGGAGATATCCATGCCCGTCTCGATAATCGTCGTGGACACCAGCACATCTATGGTTCCCTCGATAAAATCATACATGATCCGTTCCAGCTCATGTTCTTTCATCTGTCCATGCGCAAATGAGACATTGGCCTCCGGCACCAGCTCCTGAATCCTGTGCGCCACATCCGAGATGGTCTCGACCCGGTTGTAGACATAATAGATCTGCCCTTCCCTGGACAGCTCTCTTTGAATCGCCGCGCGCACCATCCCCTCGTCATACTCGCACACATACGTCTGCACCGGCACCCGGTCCATGGGCGGCTCTTCCAGCACACTCATATCCCGGATCCCGGTCAAGCTCATATGAAGCGTCCTTGGGATCGGCGTCGCACTTAGAGCCAGCACATCCACATCATTTTTAAGCTTCTTAATCTTCTCCTTATCCGCCACACCAAAGCGCTGCTCCTCGTCGATGATCAAAAGTCCCAGGTCCTTATATTCCACATCTTTGGAGAGGATGCGGTGAGTGCCGATCACGATATCCACCAGTCCCTTGCGGAGTCCTTCGAGCGTCTTTTTCTGCTGGGCAGGCGTACGGAAACGGCACAGCAGATCCACCCGCACCGGAAACTCTTTCATACGCTGTACAAAGGTATTATAATGCTGTTGAGCCAATATTGTCGTCGGAACCAGATAGACCACCTGTCTGCTCTCCTGGACAGCCTTAAACGCCGCCCGGATCGCCACCTCCGTCTTGCCATACCCCACATCTCCGCAGATCAGCCGGTCCATGATCCGACTGCTCTCCATATCCTGTTTGGTATCTTTGATAGCCCTTTGCTGGTCTTCCGTCTCTTCATAAGGAAATAACTCTTCAAATTCCCGCTGCCAGACGGTATCCGGTCCATAGACATACCCTTTTTTAGACTGGCGCACCGCATACAGCTCCACCAGATCCTTGGCCACCTCCTGCACAGCCCCTTTTACCCTGGATTTGGTCTTTCTCCAGTCCTGTCCTCCCAGTGTGTTTAACTTGGGGATCTTCTGGGCATCCGCACTTCCATATTTTTGAATGGCATCCAACTGAGTCGCCAGGATATACAGACAAGCTCCCTTGCTGTACTCGATCTTCATATAATCTTTGACCGTCTTATCCACCGTAATCTTCTCAATCCCGCGATAGATACCAAGTCCATGATTTTCATGAACCACATAATCCCCGATGGACAGATCCGTAAAACTACCGATCTTGCGTCCCTCATAGGAATGTCTTTTCTGCCTCTTTTTCTTCTTCTCCCTGCCAAAGATATCCGTCTCTGAGACCACAGCAAAACAAATCATGGGATACTCATAGCCTCTGCACACATTCCCATGAACCACCATAATCTCTCCCGGCTGCACCACTCTCTCAGGATCTTCACTGTAAAACGCATTCAGCTCCTCTCTAAGCAGCTCCTCCGCCAGACGTCTTCCTCTTGTCCTCGAAGCACACAAAAGGATCACCTGATAGCGCTCCTTCTTCCACCTCTTCAGATCTTTCACAAGCAGTTCAAAATGATTGTTATAAGGCTGTACCGAACGCGCATTGATCCAATACCGGTTCCGAAAATCAATCCGCTTATCCGTCGTATCCAGCGTCCCAAGAGCCACTCCGCGCATACGGCTCAACTGATGCATCACCTCTTCACAGGAAAAGATCTCCTTCCCATGCCCGGACACAATCTGTCCCTTCTCCATCCGGTTTTCATAATTCTGGCGATATTCCTTCTCTATCGTCTCTCCCCGCTCCCAGAGCCGGTTCACCTCATCCAAAAACACCAGCGAACGAAACCTTTTGATATAATGGAGCAGGCTGACTCCCTCACAGTGATGCTCCGCAGGGTCCAGTTCTGCCGCCGGATAGAGCACAATCTCGGTCAGATTCTCCATAGACCGCTGACTGACCGCATCAAAACTGCGGATCGAATCCACCTCATCATCCCACAGCTCCACCCGCACCGGATACTCCTCCGTCAGCGGAAACACATCCAGGATCCCGCCTCTGATAGCAAATTCTCCAGGAAGCTCCACCTGTCCCGTCCGCTCATACCCCATCTGCACCAGACGAAGCTTCACAGCCTCCATCTCCACCACACTGTCCGTCCCGACAGTCAGCACCAGTTTCAATAGCTCCTCACAAGGCAGCAGCGGGTCCATACACCCATCCAGCGTAGTCACAATCACTGCCTCCTCCTGAGACAACAGTCTGCTCACCGCCCGGATTCTCTGCCTTAGAAGCTCCTTCCCCTGAATATCCGCATGAAAAAAGAGAAAATCTTTCGCAGGATAATAGAACACCTCTTCTCCCAGTGCCTGATACTCCTCATAGATTTCCTTCGCCTTCAGTTCATTATAAGTAAGAATCAATTTTACCGGAAAATCCCGGCCAAGCCCATACATCAAGTGCGTCTTCTGAGACTCCACGCATCCCGTCAAAAGCTGCAGCCCTTCCTCTCGCAAAAGACTTTCCTGCACCTGCACAAACGTCTCCATCTGCAGCAGCGGTTCATAAAAAGTATTCATGTGCTGCTCCTAATTAAACTCATTCATCGCCCGATCCGGCCCATCTGTTAAAATTTTCACAGCCGCCAGCACCGCACGATCATACACTTCTTGCATCACCTTTTCCTCTTCTTTTGAAAAATGCCCCAACACATAATCCGCCAGATCATACCCTTTTGGCTTCTCTCCAACCCCAATCCGAATCCGCATAAATTCCTGCGTCCCCAGATGCTGAATCAGACTCTTCACCCCATTATGCCCCCCGGCACTCCCCTTCTTCCGAATCCGAATCTGCCCCGGCTCCAAAGAGACATCATCATAGATCACCAAAAGCTCTGTCTCTGTCTTCACCCCATAATAATCCACAACCTCTCCCACACTCTCTCCGCTCAGATTCATAAACGTCTGCGGCTTCATCAAAAGAACCTTTGTCCCCTCCAACACTCCAGTCCCGCAGAGCGCCCGATGCCTCTTCTTATCCACCCCGATCCGATACCGGTCTGCCAGTCTGTCCATCACCTGAAATCCCACATTATGCCTTGTCTTCTCATACTTCCCGCCCGGATTCCCAAGCCCCGCAATCACAAACATCTCATCCCTCCTCTACTCATATGCAAGCATACCCCATCCCCCACATTTTTTCAACCCCACACCACCCAATTGCCCTCAAACTTTACACCTTTCCCTCTCCCCTACTCCAATCCCCCGCCCGCACCCCTCCCTCCCCCAACCCCAGGAGCAGCCGCAAAAGGGGCTTTTGGTCTAGTCAAATAGTGCTGTGTAGATTGGAGCGGACAGTCTGTAAAGTTTGTATGAGCCAGGCGGACACTTTATGTGTCCGATTGGAACATACAAACTTTACAGACTGTCCGATACACTCTATGCAGACATTTGACTAGACCGAAAGCCCCTTTTGCGGCTGCTCCGTCCTTCCTCTTCAAGCAAAAAGCCCGCGCCTGTCACCAGCCGCGGGCCTCTCTTACTATGTTTCACTCTCCGCTACAGTTTCCTCATACTTCTCCAAAATCATCGTCTGTATAAAGTCCCGTGTCGCCGAGTTAATCGGATGGGCAATATCCCGATACTCTCCATCTGACGCCTTACGGCTTGGCATCGCGATAAAAAGCCCCTTCTCTCCTTCAATGACTTTAATGTCGTGTACTACAAATTCTTCATCAATCGTAATCGACACGACTGCTTTCATCTTACCTTCTTTTGCAACCTTCCGGATTCGCACATCAGTAATTTTCATATAAAAATCCCCCCTGTAAATCTCTCACCTTACATGATGTACCTTTCATTTTTTTCTATTACCACTTTCACGCTGCCCTCACCGACATAACGTGAATTTGCACGAATGGTATCTCTGCTCTCCACAATGCAGTTCTCAATATACGTATTGTCTCCTAGATACACGTCATTGAGAATAATGGAATTTTTGATCACGCAATTATTCCCTACAAATACTTTCTTAAAGAGAACCGAGTTCTCCACCATGCCATTAATAATGCAGCCGCTGGCCACCAGACTGTTCTTGACATTGGAGCCTGCGTTGTATTTTGCAGGAGGAAGGTCCTGCACCTTTGAATAAATATCCGGATATTCCTGAAGGAAATGCCTTCTCACTTCCGGCTTTAGGAAATCCATATTAGTCTGATAATAAGCTTCCACCGACGCAATACTGTTCCAATAGCTCTCCATCTTATAGGTAAATATCTTCTTGATATTTTTATAACGAATCAAGATATCCCGCACAAAATCATAGCGGTCTTCTTCCGCACATTTCTCAATCAGCTCAATCAACTGCCGGCGGCGGATGATGTAGATGCCACAGGACACCAGTCTCGAATCGGATGCCATGGGCTTTTCTTCCATATCGATCAGGCGTCCGTTCTCGTCCGCCTTCACCACACCGAACCGGCTCACATCCGTCCCTTCCGGCATCTCTTTGCAGATCACGGTGATATCTGCCTTCTTATCAATATGGTATTCCAGTACCTTATTGTAATCCAGCTTATAGATCCCGTCACCCGAAGCGATCACAACGTACGGCTCATGGCTTTGCTTCAGCCAGTCAAGGTTCTGGTAGATACAATCTGCCGTCCCCCGATACCAAAAGTTATTGTCTGCCGTAACCGTAGGCGTAAAGATATACAGTCCGCCCTGTTTCCGGCCAAAATCCCACCATTTTGAAGAACTTAGATGCTCATTCAGGGAACGCGAATTATACTGGGTCAGCACCGCCACCTTCTGCACATGAGAATTGGACATATTGCTAAGAGAAAAATCGATGCTTCGATAGCTTCCCGCCATGGGCATCGCCGCAATCGCGCGTTTGGTGGACAATTCCCGCATTCTGTGATTATTACCGCCTGCCAAAATAAGTCCTATTGCTCTCATTATCTCTCACCTGCCTTAATCAAAGTCTCGCCGCTTGCAAGCACGCCATCCGGATAATCTGTTTCCTCTGTCTTACCGGATATGGCAGTGTTCAGACCAATCTTTACATTGGATGGAACGACAGAATTTTCCCCGATCGTCACAAGGCCAAAGGAATATACTTTGGGATTCATTTTATTGGGAATATCTTCTCCCACGCCGATGACGCAGTCTCTGCCAATCTCCACATCCTCTGCAATAATGGCTTTGTCAACCGTACATCCTTCCCCGATGACCGTATTCTTCATAATGATAGAGTCCCGAACAGTGGCTCCCTTGCCCACGGTCACACCGGCGCCAATCACGGAGTTTAATACTGTACCCTCAATGGTAGAATTGCCACAGACTAAGCTCCGCTCAATAAAGCCTTCCCCAGATACATACAGAGGCGGCACCGCATCGCTCTTGGTGTAGATCTTCCAGAACTCCTCATAGAGATTAAACTCAGGAATGATGTCGATCAGCTCCATGTTGGCTTCCCAATAAGAACCTAAAGTCCCCACATCTTTCCAGTAGCCGTTGTACTCATAGGCGAACAGACGTTCTCTATTCCCCAGACACTCCGGCAGGATGTGTTTTCCAAAATCACAGCCTGGTACATCTCTCATCTTAATCAATGCTTCCCGAAGAACTTTCCATGTAAAGATATAGATACCCATGGAAGCTAAGTTGCTCCTTGGATTTTCCGGCTTTTCTTCAAATTCGTTAATCTGACCATTCTCGTCTGTGATGACAACGCCAAAGCGGCTTGCTTCTTCCCATGGAACCGGCATACAAGCAATGGTAACTGCTGCATCATTCTCTTTATGATAGTCCAGCATCACCTCATAATCCATCTTATAGATGTGATCACCTGACAGAATCAATACATAATCTGGATTATATGTATCGATATAATCAATATTTTGATAGATTGCATTAGCTGTACCCGAATACCAGTCGCTTCCAACACTCTTTTCATAGGGTGAGAGGATCGTCACCCCTCCATTGTTGCGATCCAAATCCCATGGCATACCGATGCCGATATGTGTATTTAGACGCAGAGGCTGGTACTGAGTCAAAACACCGACTGTATCAATACCCGAATTAATACAGTTGCTAAGTGGGAAATCAATGATCCGATACTTCCCGCCGAAAGCGACTGCTGGCTTTGCCACCTTGGCAGTGAGCACTCCTAGTCTGCTTCCCTGTCCGCCCGCTAAAAGCATGGCAATCATTTCTTTTTTAATCACGTTATCACCTCTTGCTGTAACATTAAATGCTTTGATGCCTTATTATAACATACCTTTTGTAAATAGTGAACATTTTAAGCGAAAATTATTCACATAATTTCACCATTTTGTGACTCCTTTTTTCTCCGATACAGAACAAACGTTTCATAATTCGTCATTTTTCATAATTTTTCGCCTGTATTTTTGGTAAATATTACAGAAATACAAGAGTTCTCCACAGAACCTCCGTTGATTTTTTATCTGAGCATTGTATAATATATCATAGCAGCCTGTTTTTTCCAGAATGGCGACAGGATGAGATCAAAAGAATGGAGAATAAAAACTATGTATCAGATAAATTTTCACACCCCCAAACATGTGCATTTTATTGGCATCGGTGGGATCAGCATGAGCGGTTTAGCAGAGATACTTCTAAAAGAAGGTTTTACCATCAGCGGCTCGGATGCCAGAGAGTCCCAACTGACCAGACATCTAGAAACACTTGGTGCCAGGATCTTTTATGGGCAAAAAGCAGAAAATATCCTGCCCGGCACGGATGTGGTCGTCTACACGGCAGCCATCCATCCAGACAACCCTGAATATGCAGCGGCAAAAAAGGCAGGTCTTCCCATGCTTGCAAGAGCCGAGCTTTTGGGACAGATTATGCGCAACTATCCGACAGCCATCGCTGTAGCCGGCACCCATGGAAAGACCACCACCACTTCCATGCTCTCCACGATTCTTTTAAAAGCAGAGAAAGACCCCACCATCACGGTAGGCGGCATCCTGCCCCAGATCGGCGGTAATATCCGTGTGGGACACTCGGATACCTTTCTGACGGAAGCATGTGAATACACCAACAGCTTTTTATCTTTCTATCCAACCACAGGCATTATCTTAAATATTGAGGCAGACCATATGGATTTTTTCAAGGATCTCTCACAGATCCGGGATTCTTTCCACCGATTTGCAGCCCTTCTGCCCGCTGACGGCCTGCTGGTACTCGACAGTTCCATCCCCAAACCGGAAGAGATCACAAAAGATATCTTGGCCCACGTCGTCACCTGCGGTCTTGACGGAACAGAAGACTACACGGCAAAGGGCATCACCTACGATGAAAAAGGCTGTGCCTCTTTCCTTTTGTATCACCAGGGAGAAACCCTCGGTCCCGTCAGCCTGTGCGTTCCAGGTGTTCACAATATCTCCAATGCTCTGGCAGCCCTCTCAGTGGCTTTAGAGCTTGGCATCGGCTTTGACAGCGCAGTCAGCGGGCTTTTGGATTTTCACGGCACAGACCGCAGGTTCCAGTACAAAGGAAGCGTAGACGGCGTCACGATCATAGACGACTATGCACACCACCCCACGGAGATCAAGGCAACACTAACTGCTGCCCGCAACTATCCGCACCGGGAACTCTGGTGTGTCTTCCAGCCCCACACCTACACCCGTACAAAGGCATTTTTACCGGATTTTGCCAAAGCCCTCTCTCTGGCCGACCATGTAGTTCTCACGGACATCTATGCCGCCAGAGAAGTAAATACCATCGGCATCACCTCCTTAGATCTCAAGGCAGAACTGGAAAAATTAGGCAAACACTGTGATTATTTTTCTACTTTTGAAGAAATTGAAAAATTTTTATTAAAAAAATGTATACACGGGGACCTGTTGATAACTATGGGGGCCGGAGACGTGCTGAAAATTGGGGAAAACTTGCTTTCCCACTAAAGTTATCCACATTATCCACATGTTTATCAACATAAAAAGTTGTATAAGCATGTGGATTTTTTCGTGGATAAGACATTTACATAATAATTTTTCTGTTTCCTCACAAAAAACGTGAATTTTCCCATTTTTTGTGTCCTTTTTTGTCGAATCCGGTTTCCCATAATCCAATCTATCCACCAAGTTATCCACATTATCCACATTCCTATCCTCACAAGCTTATCCATATCCCCAGCACCAGGGGGGAGTATTTTCTTTTCAAAATGATTGTGCTATAATCCACCTAGAAGTCAAATGTGAGGAGTGTGCACCCTATGAGCTTTACTTTAAATACCCAGATGCCGGCCGACAAAACCTGCATCTCGAATCTGTTTTTAGACTATTATATGCCAAAAGCCAACGGAGAATATGTAAAAGTCTATCTCTACCTGCTCCGCGCCCTTTTGACTCCTTCTTCGCCTTTGTCAGTCACTACGCTTGCCGACGCATTGGATCACACAGAAGGAGATATCCTGCGCGCTCTGAAATATTGGGAAAAAGAAGGCATCTTAAAGCTGGAGTACAACAAGGCTAAAGAGCTGACAGGCATCTGTCTCTTAGAGATCAAGGCCCCTGCAAAAAAGGCGAAAAAAGAAGCCGTCACAGAGCCTCTGACCTCCCCGACAGCCCGCAGATCCTATACAAGAAATGAACTGGCGCAGTTTTCCACCCAAGCGGAGTGCCAGCAGCTTTTATTTGTCTGCGAACAATATCTGAAAAAGACCTTGTCTCCTTCCGAGATCGAGACACTTTTATATTTTTACGACCAGCTGCATTTTTCCGCAGATCTGATCGAATATCTGGTGGAATACTGCGTCTGCAAGGGAAGCCGCAGTATCCACTATATCGAATCCGTGGCGCTGGCCTGGGCAGAAGCAGGCATCAGCACCGTCACACAGGCCAAGGAACGCACCACCACTTACACCCGCGGCTGTTTTGCCATCATGAAAGCATTCGGCATCAATGACCGCAATCCGGTGGACCCAGAACTGCGCTATATGGAAAAATGGCTGACCACCTATGATTTTACCTTAGACCTGGTATTAGAAGCCTGCAGACGGACGATGGAGCGCCTCCACAAGCCCAGTTTTGAATATGCAGACCAGATCCTGAAAAGCTGGAACAAGCAAAAAGTACATAATCTCGAAGATATCAAAAAGCTGGACCAGACACATCAGAAACGGGCAGTGCAGAGAACTTTGGCCCCGGCTGCACGTGCCACCGGCTTTAGCAACTTTGAACAGCGCAACTACAATTTTGACGAGTTAGAGCAGCAGCTTTTACAGAGCCAGCAATAGACTGCAGGAGACGACGATGCCACTAACCAACAAACAATATGACACAATCATGCGGATCTATGACAACCGACAGTATCACAATTACCGCACACAGACCATGCATCAGGAAGAGGTCTATCGAAGATTTCCTAAGATCCGGGAGTTAGAAGAAGAGATCTCCTCCTTCAGCCTGAAAAAGGCAGAGCAGCTCTTTGCCATAGAACCCAAAGACCCGGTGCAGTATGATCAGGAAAAAAAGCAGACGCTTGAGAGTCTAAGAGAACGGCTTGTAAGCCTTCGTGAAGAAAAAAAAGCTCTGCTAAAGAAAGCCGGCTATCCCGCAGATTATCTGGAGCCATCCTATACCTGCCCGGACTGTCAGGACACTGGATACATCGGACGCAAAAAATGCCACTGTTTCCGCAGAGAAGAGATCCGTCTTTTGTACTCTTCTTCCCGGTTAGAAGCGATCTTGGAAGAAGAGAATTTTTCCACCTTGTCCTATGATGTCTACGACAAAGAACAGCGGGCTGCCATACCGATGATCCTGCATACTTGTGAAAATTTTATCGAATCTTTTGACGAAGAATCCCGCGGGCTTTTATTCTATGGCCCTGTGGGCACCGGCAAGACTTTTTTAACCAACTGCATCGCCAAAGAATTATTAGACAGCGGACATTCTGTCGTCTATTTTACAGCGTTTCAGCTGTTTGAACATTTTTCCCTGAGTCAAAAGCAAGAGGAAGCAGAGACGTTCGGGCAGAGACATGAAGCGCTTTTAGACAGTGATCTTTTGATCCTAGACGACATTGGTACGGAGATGGCCAATACCTTCACCGTATCCAAATTATTTCAGGTATTAAATGAACGTGCCCTGCGGCGAAGATCCACGATTATCTCCACCAACTTATCCCCGAAGGATTTTCGGGATATTTATAGCGAACGTGTGTTCTCACGCATCACCAGTACCTGCACGCTTGTAAAATTCACCGGAAGCGATATCCGGATACACAGGAAAATCTCCCGTTCTCATTAATATTTCTTGACGGCGGACGGGCTAAGATGATATAACGGTTTTGGAAAAATCTATCTCAATGATCTCAAAGGAGGAAGTGAACCTATGCAACGCAGCGAACGGGTGCTGGAAAACATTCCGGTTGGCTCTCTTGGACTGATCCCCCTGGCAAGCTGTCAGGAGATGGGCAGCAAAGTAAACGACTATCTGGTTCAATGGCGCAGAGAAAGTGCCAACGAACACAAAAACACCCTGGCCTTTCAAGGCTATGAGCAGAATTCTTATCTGATCAAGGCAAGCGTCCCCCGGTTTGGTTCTGGAGAAGCCAAAGGCATCCTGCAGGAATCCGTCCGCGGACGGGACCTCTATCTGATGGTGGATGTGTGCAACTACAGCCTGACCTACTCTCTGTGCGGCCAGACGAACCATATGTCGCCGGACGATCACTATCAGGATCTGAAACGCATCATCGCCGCATGCGGAGGCAAAGCGCGCCGGATCACTGTGATCATGCCTTTTTTGTATGAAAGCCGCCAGCATAAGCGCTCCACAAGAGAATCCTTGGACTGTGCACTGGCATTACGGGAACTGGTGGATATGGGAGTGGAAAATATCCTGACGTTTGACGCACATGATCCCAGAGTGCAAAATGCCATCCCTCTGCATGGTTTTGAGACCATACAGCCCGCCTATCAGTTCGTCAAAGCCCTCTTAGGCAATGTACATGACATCTCTGTGGACAGCGATCATCTGATGGTGATAAGCCCCGATGAAGGCGGTATGAGTCGTGCGATCTATATCGCCAATATCTTAGGCGTGGATATGGGCATGTTCTATAAACGCAGAGATTACACCAAGATCGTCAACGGTCGCAATCCCATCGTCGCCCATGAATTTTTAGGCAGCAATGTGGAAGGCAAAGACGTCATCGTCATCGACGATATGATCTCTTCCGGCGAAAGTATGATCGATGTCGCTCACAAATTAAAAGAATTAAAAGCCAGAAGGATCTTCTTATACTCCACGTTTGGACTTTTTACCAATGGCATGGAAAAATTCGACAAAGCCTATGAAGAAGGACTCTTTGACCGACTTTTGACCACCAATCTGGTCTATCAGAGACCAGAACTGCTCTTAAGACCTTACTACATCAGCTGTGATATGAGCAAATACATCGCTCTCTTAATCGATACCCTGAATCACGATGCGTCTATCAGTGACCTTCTGGACCCCTATGAGCGTATCCACCGGTTCTTAAAAAAATACGAAAACGGAGAACTGTAATCTATGAACAGACGGAATTTTATCTTTATTTCACCGGGCTTTCCGGACAACTATGAGAATTTTTGTATTGCTCTTCGGGCAAACGGAGTCAATGTGCTTGGCATCGGGGATGCTCCCTACGACGGATTATCTCCCCGGTTAAAAGGCGCCCTGACTGAATACTACCGGGTGGAAAACATGGAGAATTATGATGAAATGTTCCGCGCTGTGGCTTATCTGTCTTTTCGCCACGGCAAAATCGACTGGTTAGAAAGCAACAACGAATACTGGCTGACTCAAGACGCCAGACTTCGTGAAGATTTTCACATCACCACAGGGCTTATGCCCAAAGACATGGCACTGATCAAATTCAAATCCAAGATGAAGGCAGGCTATGAAAAAGCAGGGATTCCCACGGCACGTTATCACTTAGTCTCCACCCTGGCAGAAGCCCAGAAATTTATCAGACAAGTGGGATATCCCGTGATCGTCAAACCAGATTCCGGCGTGGGCGCTTCCGATACCTGGAAGATCCAAAATGCAGCAGATCTCAAAAGTTTCTTCTGCAACCTTCCGGCCGTTCCTTACATTATGGAAGAATTTGTTCCAGGAGAGATCTGTTCCTATGACGCGATTATCAACAGCAAAGGCTCTGTCCTCTTCGAGACCGGCAATATCTCGCCGATCTCCATCATGGACTGCGTCAACGAACATGATTCCATCCATTTTTATATTGTAGATCATCTAGCAGACGATCTGAAAGCCTGCGGGCGGGCCTGCATCAAGGCATTCAAAGTGCGTAGCCGTTTTGTCCATCTGGAATTTTTCCGGCTGCTCGCCAATCATCCCCATTTGGGCAAAAAAGGGCAGATCGTGGGCTTAGAAGTCAATATGCGGCCCTCCGGAGGACCCACACCCGATATGATCAATTTTGCTCACAGCACCAACTGCTATCAGCATTTTGCAGATATGATGGTCTATGACCGCCTCCGTCACAAGAGCAAAGCGACCCCTTGCTTCTGCGCTTTTGTAGGACGCTGGAATGAGATCATCTACAAACATTCCCACCAGGAGATCCTAACCACCTTTAAAAGCCAGCTGAAGACCGCAGAAGCCCTTCCGGAAGTACTGGCTCATGGAATGGGAAATTATATCTATCTGGCAAAATTAGAACACAAAGAAGAGATGGAAACATTCTTCCAGTATCTGCTGGAGACCGAACAGGGTACAGAAGAAGCCGCGCAAAACAGCGAAGAGGCTGTCTGAAAATGAAATATTAGGAGAATAAAAAACAATGCATATAGAAGATTTAAGCTGGTACAGCGAAAGACTAAGCCGGCATATGCCTTTAAAAATATATGGGCACCAGGGAAAACCCTGTCTCGTCATCCCATCTCAAAATGGCAAACATGGAGACTTTGAAGGCTTCGGTATGGTGGAAGCCTGCCGCCCCTTTATCGATGCCGGCAAGCTTCGCTTATTCTGTATCGACACCATCGACTCCGAGACCTGGTCCTGTAACTATAAAAATCCACGGGAACGGATCGAGCTGCACGAACGCTGGATGCAGTACCTCGTACAAGAAGTCTATCCGCTCATGGCAGGGGGAGGAGCGATGCCCATGACCTTAGGATGCAGCATGGGAGCCTTTCACGCCGGAAATCTGTTCTTTCGCTTTCCGGACCGTTTTGACGCCACCATCTGCCTGAGCGGCGTCTATGATGCCGCCAACATCCTAGGAGGCTATATGGACGACCTAGTCTATCTGAACTCCCCCTACCACTGTCTGCAAAACATGCCCTATGACCACTACTACATGGCACTCTACGCCCGCAGTCACATGTTCTTCTGCGTCGGCCAGGGCGCCTGGGAAGACGAACTCCTTGCAGACACCCGTAAACTGGACCAAGTCCTAAAATCCCGCCATATCCCCGCCTTCGTAGACTATTGGGGCTTTGACGTCAACCACGACTGGAATTGGTGGCAAAAACAAGCCTCCTATTTCCTGGGAAAAATCTTATAATCACTCAAAAAGCCAGGGCGCGTATCAAACACGTATCCCTGGCTATTCTTATCCCCTCACTCTCCAAATACCTCTTCCCACTCCTTCTCCTTAAACCCAATCAACACCCGATCCTCCATCACCAAAAGCGGCCTCTTCACCAACATCCCATCCGTCGCCAGCAGCTGAAGCTGCTCCTCCTCACTCATCCCCGCAAGCTTATCCTTCAGCCCCAGCGACCGATACACCATCCCACTCGTATTAAAAAACTTTTTCAGCGGCTGCCCACTCCTCTCATACCACACCTTCAACTCCTCTTTCCCCGGATTCTTCTCCTTAATATGCCTATCCTCATACTCCACCTTATGCTCATCCAGCCACTTCTTAGCCCTCTGACACGTACTACACTTCGGGTACTCCAAAAACAATACACTCATCTTTCTATCTCCTTATATAAATCCCGCAACTCCCCTTCCAAGCCGCCGCTTTCGCGTCACTAAATCCTCTCTAGGCTTGTCCAGTCCGTTGCTATTTCCATAAACTACTCAATTACAGCCCGCCAACCCCAGGGTCAGCCGCGGAATCGGACTTACAGTCTTTCACAAATAGTGCTGTGTAGATTGGAGCGGACTGTTTGCCGTTTTTGTATGAGCCAGACGAACACGCCCCGCGTGTACGAATGGAGCATACAAAAGCGGTGAACTATCCGATACACTCTATGCAGACATTTGTGAAAGGCTGTGAGGCCGATTCCGCGGCTGACCCGTCCTCCCCCTCCCCATTTTCACAAAATATTCATTTGACAATTCCCCCCACCCATCCTACAATAAGCAATGAACTAAACTATGGAGGTTACAATTATGAAAAAATCACTTACACTGATCCTATCTCTGATGTTGTCCGCATCCCTTCTCGCAGGCTGCGGCTCCAAAGAATCAGACACCACTCAGACCGACCAGGCTTCTGACATCGACACCACTACAGCCGATGAGACCCCTTCTGCAGAAGAGCCATCTTCCGAAGAAGCTGCAACCACCGAAGACGACACCCTTCTAAGCGGCCTGCACCACGTAGAGATCGAGATCGCCGACTACGGCACCATCTCCCTCGAACTAGACGCTGACACCGCCCCCATCTCCGTCACCAACTTTATCAACTTAGCCAATGACGGCTTCTACGACGGCCTGACCTTCCACCGCATCATCAAAGACTTTATGATCCAAGGAGGCGATCCTGAAGGCAACGGCACCGGCGGAGCCGAGCAAAACATCAAAGGCGAATTTGCCAGCAACAATATCGAAAACAATATCTCTCACGTACGCGGCGTCATCTCTATGGCAAGATCCATGGACCCGGACAGTGCCTCCTCCCAATTCTTTATCGTACATCAGGACAGCACGTTCTTAGACGGAGAATACGCTGCCTTTGGCCATGTGACAGAAGGCATCGAGATCGTAGATCAGATCTGTGACGATACCCCTGTCCAGGATAACGACGGGACCGTCGCTTCCGAAGATCAGCCAGTCATCACAACCATCCACGTGATCGACTAATCCTATCTATTGTTAGGAATACAATTCCCCGCTCCTGACAAATAACCTTGCCAGGAGCGGGGAATCTTACATTCCTGCTCTTTTATACTGCTTACGCTTTACCCTCAGAACCAAGAACGTCTTTAATCTTATGCATAACAACCGTCTTCACGTTAGCACGTCCAACTTTCAGGTAGTCACGCGGATCAAATACTTCTGGTTTGCTCCACATCACCTCACGGATACCTGCAGTCATACCAAGACGAAGGTCAGAGTCGATGTTGATCTTACATACTGCAGATCTTGCTGCCTGACGAAGCTGATCCTCTGGAACACCGATGGCATCCTTCAATGCGCCGCCATGCTCATTGATGATCTTAACAAACTCCTGCGGAACAGAAGAAGCACCATGCAGTACGATTGGGAACTGCGGGATTCTCTTCTCGATCTCAGCAAGGATATCAAAACGAAGCTGTGGGTTGGTTCCTGGTTTAAATTTATAAGCGCCGTGGCTGGTTCCGATTGCGATTGCCAGAGAATCCACGCCTGTACGGGTTACAAACTCCTCAACCTCATCCGGCTGCGTGTAAGCTGCATCTGCATCCGATACATTCACTGCATCCTCGATACCAGCCAGTCTTCCAAGCTCTGCCTCTACCACTACGCCTCTCTCATGAGCGTACTCTACTACTTTTTTGGTCAGCTCAATGTTGGTCTCAAAATCATGATGAGAACCATCAATCATAACGGAAGTAAATCCGCCGTCGATACAGGATTTGCAGATCTCAAAGTCTGCGCCGTGATCCAGATGAAGCGCAATCGGAAGATCCGGAGCTTCCACCAGAACAGCTTCCACCAGCTTTACTAAATAGTTATGCTTTGCATACTTTCTCGCGCCTGCGGATACCTGTAAGATAATCGGGGAATTCAGCTCGATTGCAGCGTCAGCGATACCCTGCACGATCTCCATGTTGTTCACGTTGAATGCACCGATTGCATAGCCGCCATCATAGGCCTTCTTGAACATTTCTTTGGTTGTTACTAATGGCATTGTTGGTCATCCTTTCTCTATCCAAGATTTGGCACGTTGTGCCTACACTCGTAGTTTACTACATTTTTACCGATTCAACAAGGAATTTCTGTTAAAATTTTAATTATTTGCATTTTCCCGGATAAAATCCAGGACTTTCTCTTGTACCAACTGTTCCTGCACCATATCCCGTCCGTAGACAGCCTCTACTTCCTTGGTATCCTCATATCCATACTGCACGGCCAATTCCTCAAGTGTCGACTGACATTCCTCCTCGCTGGCTGTAATCTGTTCCGCTTTTGCGATCTCATGCAGCGTCAGAATCAATTTTACCCGAAATTCTGCCGTCTCGCGGTACATCATCCGGACATTCTCCTCCGTAGTCCCCTGCTGTGCCAGATAATCCTCAAGCCCCAGCCCATACATCGCCGCATAGATCTGGTACTCCTGCATCATCTCATCCGTATAAGCCTTTACATCCGTTTCCTGTATCTCATAAGTGCTGCTGCCAATCACCTGCTGCATAAGCTCATACTCCATATTGGCATCCGCATCTTCCTCAGCATTTTTTTGAAACTCTTCCCGAATCTTCGCCCTCATATCCGCTTCATCCTCATATTCCAAGTTCTCTTTGATGAAGGCGTCATTCCATTCTTTTTCCATCACATATTCCTGTACCTTCTGCACATGCACCTCAAAACGAGCCTCTTTTCCTGCCATATCCTCATAATAATCCTCCGGAAAAGTCAGCACCACTTCTCTGTCCTCTCCCGCCTTCACTCCGATTAGCTGATCCTCAAATCCCGGCACAAAAGCCCCGCTGCCAAGCTCTAATTCATATCCCTCTCCCTTCAGAGAATCCGAAGTCTCCCCGTCCACATATCCCGTATAATCAATCACCGTCACATCCCGCATCTGCGCCCCCCGATCCACATCCTGAAGATTTGCATAGCTTTTCTGCACTGACCAGATCTCATCCTCCACATCCTCATCCGTCACTTCCGCCACGACTCTCTCTGCCGTAAGCCCCTTATACTCCCCCAGACTTGTTACACTACTCTTCAGATCCGCATACGTCACCTGCTGATTCACCGAAGCTTCTGCTTCCGTCTCTCCCCCCTCCTCTGAATCACCATCCGTCACATCTGTCCCTTCCTCCGTCCTAGTCTCACTCTCCTGCACCTTATCTCCCCCACATCCACTCACACTCAACACCAATCCCATGAGCACTGACACGATACACTTCTTCTTCATCTTCCCTTTCCTCCTTACAATAACTGAAAGGGGCTGTCGGGGAATCGGGCTTCTGGGCTTTGTGTCAATCGTGCTGTGTGGATTGGAGCGGACAGTCTGGTGGTTTTGTGCGTCACAGGCGGACACTTGTGTCCGAATGTGACGCACAAAATCGCCAGACTGTCCGATACATTCCATGCAGACATTGACCAAAGCCCAGGAGACCGATTCCCCGACAGCCCCTTGGGACTTGTTACTTTTTAAACAATCTTTTAAAAAACCCTTTTTTCGGCTGCGGCTTCTCAATCCCGCCTCTCGCTCCCTTGATCGCCGTGATATAGATCCCACTCACCACCACTTTCACTTCCTTCTTAACAGGAAGCAAATCAAAGATCTTTTCATCCGCCACCAGATTCATCACCTTCGGTCCCACTTTAGCCTTGACAATCGGCAGTTTCGACCAGCGCAGATATTTTGGTGTCTGCTCGATCACCATAGGCGGCAGACCCGACTCTTTGATCTTCAGACGCTTCTTGTCAATAATCAGCATACTCAGCGTCTGCGCCATGGCATCCAACTGCACCTGGTTCTCCGCCTGCTTTTTCTGCATCTTATTGCCAAAGTAGATCAATAGTACAATGGCCGCTACCAAAATAATGATAATCGCTAACAACACGTATTTCCACATATACCCTTCTATTCCTCCTCTAATCGTTTGGCTCTGTTGGCTGAACCTATTGTAACATTCATCCTTCCAAAAAGCAAGATTCTACTACTCGTTTCGAATCGCTGCCAAAGGACTCAGCCGCATGGCACGAAGCGCCGGGAAAAATCCAGCTGCCATACCCACCAATACCGCAAAAACCAAGGAGATCATCACCAACCACAGCGGAATATACGATAGCTGTGCATAGGAACCTTCGGAAGCACCTTTCACCACCACATTGATCACCAGGGAGATAATCCCGCTTAAGATCAATCCGATCAAGCCGCCAAAAAATCCGATAAATCCTGCTTCCATCAAAAACATACTGCGAATATTGCCAAGATCACATCCTAATACCTTGATAATACCGATCTCTTTGGTACGCTCATAGATGGACATCATCATCGTATTGGCAATACCAATCGCCGCCACAAACAAAGAGACTGCACCGATACCGCCCAACACCATCTGGATCATGGCCATCTGGCTCTGGGTCTGTTCCATCCACTCTGCATTGCTGTAAGTGTCATACCCCATCTCTTGAATCGCCTGCTGTACCTCCTGCACATGGTCCATATCGTCCACCCGGACATAGACTTCTTCATAATAGATCTCTTTGTACGGTTTTCCGCTCTTGGTCGTAGGCTGACCCGGTATCACTTTATTTTTAAATATTTTCTTAAGCTGTGTCTGCAAAGCCTCAATATCCGCCAATACATACCAGGCATTTTCCTTATATTCCTCTACACCGCCAGCCATGATGCCGCAAGTAGGAATGATATATTTTTTAGGCGGTGCCACCGGCTGAGTGCTGCCATCTGAATTTTGGGACTGATAATACGCATCTGTATCAAAGATCACAAAGATCGGATCATTCATTAGATCCACCGGCGCTGTCTCTTCCGTACCATAAAAGTATTCGTTGGTCTTGGCATTGTAAAAATCTGTGATTACCTGATTGCCGTAAAAGAACTGCAAGGTGTCGTCCTCCGACGGAAGCTCTCCTTCTCCCACGTCAATCTTCATACTGTGCAGCGCCTCTGCACTCATCCCTTTAATGCGAAGATAGGCCTCATAAGCGCCATGTCTTGCCAATACGCTGATACTCATAATCGGAGATGCCAGCTCCACATGAGGGATCTTGGCAATCGTCTCGATCACAGCATCATTAATCTTCTGTGTCTCTTCCTCTCCAGAGTCTCCATATCCTCCATAATTGTACACTTCAATGGTAGTCAGACCTCCGGACTGCTCGATCTGCTCGATAGAGCTTTTCTGAAGCCCCAGTCCCAGAGAGATCATCACTACGATAGACGCCGTACCGATCACAACGCCAAGAACCGTCAAGACAGTCCGAAGCTTTCTGCGCAGCAGATTGGAAGCACTCATTCTCAGCAAATCAATCAGTCTCATTCGCTGCTCCTTTTATTCTATACATTGGAATCGTCACCACTGTTCTCATCATCCAGGAAATCATCCTCTAAAAGCATCTGTGCTTTCTTTTTCTTCTTTTTGAGTACGATCACTACGATAATGATTACGATAATCAATATTGCTATGGCTGCTGCCACATATCCCATCACGCCGATGCCTTCTTCTTCATAGCCCATATCTTCGCCCAGCATATCATCTTCAAAGTATTCATCGGGCATCGCCTCATTGACAAAGAGGCTGATCTCTCGCTCGATCACCTGGACTTCTCCAGCCTCATCCTCATAGGAGATCGACAGTTTTACCATGCCGTCATCCGCAGTGGCAGCCTGTCCGGTTACATACATATCCACAGAGCCTGTCGCTCCGGAATCCAGATTTCCCACAAAAGCTTCTCCGCCGCTTAGATACTCGCTCTCTGTTTTTACCTGTACATTATATAACTTGGTCTTGCCCATATTGTAGATGCTGAACATAATGTTGGCTTCACTGCCTACACTGATGCTCTGCGGCATGACTTCCGGCTGGCTTAAGTCAATCCGCGCCTCCTGCTTGACCGGAATGGACACACTGGTTGTATTGGTATAGGAGTTGACCTTCTCATCCTCATAAGTCATGGCCACATCCAGTGCATACGGCTTCTGTGACAGATCTGCCTTGGCCTCTAACTCGATCTGGATATCTTTTGTGCCGTCTTTTCCAATCTGATCCACAAAGACGGTACTGGAACCTGCGGTGGGAAGAAATGCTGCATATGTAGTCTCATCATCCTTGCCCTCCACAGCAGCAGTCATCTCACAGACAATATTTTTCAGGCTGGTAATGGTGGATGTGTTTTTCAGATGCAAGGTCAACATAAAACTTTCACCTGCATGTACGGTCTCCGGATCTGTCTCAAATCCTGTGACAATCACACGGGGAACCGAAGCTTTTCCGTCTGCACCCACTCCGCCTGTACCTTTGATCTGAATATAGGTATCCAATGTAGTTGTCTGATTATTTCCGTCAGAATCCCGATAGCGCACATTAAAGGAAAGCTTCTGATAGCCAGTACCCACATCATCTCTGGTCTTTAACGTCCAGGTCAGCTCTCTTCTGCGATCCATATCCGACATCCCAGTATCGGTGCCCGGCAGGTCTGTGATAGGCTGAGAATAGTTGGAACTGGTGATCTCAAAAGGCCATGCAGAAGTATCTGTACTCAGTACAGGTGTCACTACGGCATTGGTTACCATCGTCTTACCCATATTGACCACTGGGAGCACAATATTCACGGACTGACCCGCATTGGCAACAGGTGTTACCCAGTCGCCGCCGACCATCAGGAAATGGTCAGGAGTAACTGTGGGTTCTTCGTCGTCATTGTTGTCCTCATTGTCCTCATCATCGTCGCTGCCGCTATCATCGATGATGGGAATAGAGGTGCCGGTGGAAAGAGCATTCAGATCTACAATCGCTTTAGAAAGACAATCATTGACCCCAGTTGTTCCAGTTAACCTGTCAATCTTATCATTGGCTTCCTGAATAATCTTCTCCACCTGTTCTGTTCTGGGATCATTTTCTGTCAGGTTATTGATCTTCCAGTCATTCAGGTCATTTCTTGCTTTGGTCTTAGCCTCTTCCAGAAGCTGGGCATCGGTCTTTGTAGTCGAATCACCCTCAGATGGGGTGGGCGAAGGTGAAGGTGACGGGGTGCTGGTTGGATTACTCCCCTTTGAACTACTGTCTGTTGGTTCTGGCGTCGTCTGCGCCGCCGACACTCGCATCTCCATTCCCGGCATCACCACCGAAGCTGTCGGAGCAAGCACTGCCAGGCACAGCGCCAATGCCATTCCTTTTACAATCCGTCTTTTCATTCCCTCTCCTCCTTATATTCGCTGCGTTCTTCTACTTTAACAATCTTTCCATCAATAATGTGAAAGATGCGGTCTGCAAATCCTGCCAAGTGATTATCATGTGTTACCATTACCATCGTCTGATTCTGTTCCTGCACTACTTTACGCATCAGATTCAGCACCTCCGCCGAAGTGTTGGAATCCAGATTTCCTGTAGGCTCGTCCGCAAAAATAATCTCAGGGTCAAGCACCAGTGCACGAGCCACGCCCACCCTCTGCTGCTGACCGCCGGACATCTCATTTGGTCTGTGTTTCATATGTTTTGGAAGTCCCACAAGCTTTAACATCTTTACCGCTTTTGCTTCCCTTGTCTTCTTGTCCATCCCGCGAAAAGTAAGCGGCAGAGCCACATTTTCGATAGCATTCATAGTCCCTAAGAGGTTAAACGACTGAAAGATAAAGCCGACCCTCTCCCGCCGGAATTGAACCAGTTGGCTTTCATTCATACGCTCCAGATGCTTGCCGCCAATGATCACTTCTCCCTTGGTAGGTTTCTCAAGCCCTGCCAACATATTGAGCATAGTGGATTTACCCGAACCAGAAGTCCCAACGATGGCGCAAAATTCCCCCTTGTAGATCGTCATATCCACACCATTTAGCGCCCGGACCTTCTCATTTCCCACCTTAAAAATCTTATAGAGGTTCTTCACCCGAATCACGGGTTCCCGTGTCTCTTCCAAAAATAGTCCTCCTATTAGAGTTCCGCATCCGCCAAAAAAATGCCCCCGCATCTGGAAGGATATCTGGCTGCTCTGCATCCAGATATCCTTCCGGGCATTTTTTTGTCAGATGCTGTTTTGAGTTTGAATTCTATATGCATACACCCATACAGTATAACATATATTTCTCAAAATACCAGAAGAACTTCAAGCATCTTAAGAATATCTTAAGACTTATTCTATAGTCAAACATCTAATCCTCAAGACTATTCCACAAATCCTCAAGATTGTGAAGCTTTTGTCCACTTCCTGTTCGTTTCATCTCATCTATCTCTGCAAATGCAGCTAAAGTTTCCGCATTTGGCTCATTTTCACGCTCATTCACGACCAATAACCTCTCTATCATATCTCCGCTTGCTTTATCTTACGTATCAGATACTCTGCTGTACCCATCACGATAAATATAAAGGGTGTGCAGACCACCTGCTGATAGCAGAAAAAGTTGTGCCCCATATAGGCCAGGATCACTGCCCCGGCTGCTAAAAGCACCGGGCGTTGTCTCCAGTGTCTCACGGACTGAAAACAGGACATAGCAAAGACCGTGATGTAGGCCGCCGCACCTATGATGCCATAATCCACCAGTGCTGTCAGCCATTCATTGTGCGCATTGGTCAATACCAGACCGCCCCACATGGCCTGTACTTCCTCTGCATGATGCGCAGCCGTATAAAAAGCCAGCGCATCCGGACCGCAGCCAAACAATTTCATAAGCGGCGAATATTCCAAAAATACCCGTACACAATAACTCCAGGTCCGCCCTCTTCCATTGCCCCAGTTCCAGTCAAAGACCAGATAGCCGCTGTCCTGCAGGACACCCGCCTCGGCCGCTTTCCGCCCGGTAGAGGTCATCCATACCATCAAAGGCAGCGAGAGAATCGCCAGGATCACCACACCATAAAAGACCAGACGCCCCACACGCACCCATCTCTGTAACTGCGGCATCGGTTTCCCTGCATATCTCCTCTCAGCAAAACAAGTCCCTCCATAGACTATAAGCCCGGCGATCAGCAAAAGCCACCCCGCACTGCTCTTTGTCACCAGAAAAGACAATGGGTCCAGCTGAATCACCTTTTCAGGAAATGCCATCTGCAACACTCCGGTAAATTTAGCCGCTGCTACTGCTAAGATCCCGACCTCCACCAACTGTTTCCAGATCCTAAGATCTTCCAGTGCAAACCACAGGAAAAATAAAAACGCCAATCCAAGCCCCAGATAGATACTATCCGTATTCTGTGTCACTGCACTGCAAAAACCCAAAAAAAGAAAGCCTGCCAGGCATCCGCGCTTGCACCAGCCCGCCATATTCTTCTTCCAGTCAGTCGTCACATAGACACCCATCATCACAGGCAACACCACACAGACATAACTGGAATACCAGCTCGACTGCCCGATCAGCCCCAAAAATCCGATCTTCTCATACTCTGGTATCCCTTCATACATTCTCAAAGGATCTATATTAAAGCGATGCAGATAAGCAACCAAAAAAGCAATCGCTCCACCTACTCCCATCACCCAAACAGCCCAACTCCTGTCTGTTCCAAATCTGGATATCGCAAAATAGATTCCGACAAACAAGAGCTGTGAAAGCAGTCCCATAAACCATCCATCAGTCCCCACCCAACATTCTGTCCGGAATGGAGACAATATCCAAGACAGTATTGTTATGCCTCCATAAGCCAACACTGTCCAGTCCATAACTGACAACTTAAAATTCGTTTTTTCTCTTTTTCTGTCTATTAATCTGGCGCCAGTCTGTGTTACTGCCAAATATCCCAGCATAATCAATGTCATCAGCCTGAAAAACTGATATTTAGCGTCTCCCATATTATAATAATTATTCTGATAATACAATGGAAACACTCCCAACATCATAAACAAATAGCTGTAGATAATCATATCTGACCATCGTAATAAGTTTTTATTTTTTTTCTTTTTCGCCATATTCTCTTCCTCTTATCACTGTATCTCTATGATATAGGTAGTTCTGTCTCCGTTTTCCTCCTGACCATTGATCTTTAAATTCATATTGCTTGTCTCTTCAAAAACAACATTCCCAAGTGTTTTTAAAAATTCAACATTCATATTGGGATACTTCTCCCACTCACATTTTCCAATATAAATATACTTTACATTATATTTATCAATAAAAGATTTTGCAACCTCATAGTCTGTAGCGCCATAAAATGTCTGTATCTCTTGTACTCTCTCAGCTACGACTTGAGGTTCTTCTGGAATCCCATTACTTCTCCACAGGTATTCATGTCCCCACCATCCAAGTACTGTCGGATTGCCAGTAAATACAGATACTCTGTTACTTAAAGTATAACTGTCCCCATTCGCCTCTAAGACCACATCATTGGCACCCGCATTTTCATTCAGCCAGAGAATCGCATTGGCATCTGCCGGGCTTTCCCTGGTAAGAAAAGTGCTTGCATCCAGTCCCTCATAGGTATGGTTATCTAAAAGAGCACTGTGAAGAGCCGGTCTGAAATAACCAAGAGTCCCCACCCATAAAACAAAACATACCACACAAGTCTTCCTGGCAATTTTTTCTTTTATAGTGAATAATTTCACAAACAGGTATCCTATAATAATGTCAAACATAAGATAAGCCTGAAATACACACTTAAATACAGTATTTGTTCTTAAAGTTCCTCCATCATAAATATCTTTAATAAAAATCAATTCAGGAACCAGAATCAGCCCTATAGCACAAAGGCTCAACACAACAATATATAAATCTGATATGGATAATCTTGTCAAGAAATTTAAAACATAATTATTTTCAAACTGTGTATGCTTCGGATCCTTTTGTCTTATCAGATAAACAAGATATAATATACTAACTACAATCGGAAGTCCATATAATATAGCCATCTGTGATAATGGCGAACGATATTTTACAATTCCTATCTGAGATGAGATCATATCAAAAGATAAGGTAAACGGCAAGATGACGAGACTGCTTATAACCAAAACCAGCAACCCCTGGGCAGCAGTGACCAGCAGCCTTTCTTTCCATGTTTTAAACAATCCAATATTAGAAAAAAAGATCACAGCACCACACACCACATAATATATAGGAAAATCCCAATAATTGATTCCTTTAAACAAGCCAATAAAAAATCCAAGAATCAAGATATGCGGCATACATATTTCTCTAATAAGAGAATACTCGCCGGCAATACTTTTTCTATATTGAAGCCAGGAAAACATCATGGTCAATAATGCTACTACAAAAATCGTATTAATCAAATGCGCATGCAGATCGCCAACCATATGAGCATAATCTGGAAATTCATGTATGATATATGCATCCACATTCGGCTGCGTACGAATAAACCTCGTAGCATCTGGATACCAATATGATGTCACTTCTTTGCCAAGCAACACTTGAATCTCAGGTCTTAACAGACCATATATAATATAATGACAATTACCAGAAAAATTGATAGCGACCGCACTAATCATACCCGCAACAGAAGGCAACATCGGATGCTTTTCAGAAACAGTCTCTGTAAACAAGTTTCTCGTAAGGGAATATGTCATTGCAAATAATAGTCCAAAGATTGTAGAAAGAGCTAAATTATAGCCATATTCTACTGGTATACCAGAACATTTACAAATAAATGTCATAATATATTGGCCAAGATAATAATAGTTTAATTTTTCTCCAGCAAACCACAAATCATTAGGAGGCATATAGTCTTGTCTGCTAATGGTTTTCATAAAACCAAAATCCATAAATTTTTCGGTTCCATATGCCTGTGGATTATAACCTCTTAAATATGTCCAAAAAAGAAACATTGCCAAAAATAAAATCTCGGCAAACAATATCGCGTTGATCACATTGCCTGACTTTATCTTTTCTATCCAATGATCTTTATGTTTTCTCAACACCTTTATATATAAAATAACATTAAAAAGAAAAACAATCAGTACCGACAGTATGCAGCTCATCTGGCTAAATCTTACCAATTTTATGGAAGACAACAGCCACATAATCCATGATGCAAAGGCAAGCGTCAAGACTTTAGAAACCACCCAACCAAAATCCGAAAAATGACTGAACAAAATAGATGACAATGGTATAGCTATCATTCCAAAGACTAATAGTGTTACCCACCACTTCATCGCTATCAAAAAATCATCATCTAGGCGCAAAAGTCCTATAATCATTACTGCAAAAATGATCAAGATAAGATATAATGTATATTGATACTCTTTACTGAATAATCTTTTATTCATTTTATTTCCTCAATCCTTTTCTGATCTTAATAAAATCACCTACTGCTTTTTCTCCAATTTTTGCAATTTTCTTTAAATTAATTGAATTAACTCCGCCTTGTCTCGGAAGAAAAGTGATAGGAATATATTTTACCTTATATCCTTTTTTAGTATACAATGCTGAAATTGCCACATTGGGAAGATTATATCCTTCCGGAATATATTTCATAATTGTCTTTAAGCTTTTTACTTCCATCAACCGAAAAGGAGTATTCGCGTCTTTCAGCCAGACGTGAAAACAAAGAAAACATACTACTTGTAATGTTTTTGTAACAAAAACTCTGGAGATACCATCCTGCCTTTTATTCCTATGACCAATCACCATATGGTATTGGTGTCTCAATTTCCAAAACTGTGCAAACTCAGAAGATCGTGTCTGGCCATCAGAATCTGTCTGAAATATATAAGATGCATGTTGTTTGATTGCATATTGATACCCATACAAGACAGTATCTCCATGTCCGCCATTTTTTTTATGTAACACAACCATTTGTTTCCGGCTTTCAGAAAGTTTTGTCAATATATCATGTGTATGATCTTTACTTCCATCATCAATGATGACAAGTCTGCTTTCTTTTCCGATCTTCTCAACAATTGGATACCAGTCATTTACAACATCTGGAATCGTCTCTTCTTCATTGTATGCCGGAATTACTATATACAACTTCTCTGATTTATCCATAGAACTAATTCCCTCCCTGATATACCTCATTTTATAATGTAAAAAATAACCAAACACATTAAAATAGCGTGGCCCGCGCTTGGGCCACGCCATAGAAAACACATTATTTTAGTTTTACAACTTTAGTTCTTCCAGCTTCTGTCTTAGAGATCACACTAGTTCTTCCGCCATGTGCGACTACTCTATAAGAGTACTCTGTACCAGCTTCTAAGTTCGTATCAATAAATTGAGTTCTGGTCAAATGCTCTGCACCCTGCACAGGAACAAGCACTTCTGCGCCTGTTTCAGTCTTAACAACTTTGTAAAGAGTATAGTATTCTGCACCCTTTACTCTGTTCCATCTAACTTTCAAGCTAGCAGAATCAACAGCTCTTACTTTAAATCCAGCAACAGCTTTAAATTTCGGTGTTCCTGTTGTTGAAGCCTTAGGTCCTTCAAATGTACCTTTTGCACCTTTCATCATGATCGGCTGGATTTCATAGAGATAGGTTTCTCCAGTTGTCAGACCCTTATCAACAAATTTCGTACCAGATTTCTCTCCAATCTTAACGCCATCGCGATAGATTGCATATCTCTTAACGCCTTGTACTTTACTCCACTTAATCTCAAGGCTATTGTAAGATTTTACCTTTACCTCAACTGCAGAAGGAGCTGTTACACGGCCCTCCATGCTGTTGGTTACATACAGAGTCTGGCTGACGATGTCAGTACCTTTCACTCGGATCTTAAATCCATATCTTACGCCAACCTGAGCTTTTGTAAACTTATATGTAGTCTTTCTTGTGGTAGTTGCACGTCTAAAGGAGTTTGCGTCATCTGGAGTTGCACTGTACAGCACTTCGTATCTGCCGCTCTGTGCAGCGTTCCAGTTCAGAACGATTACATTGTATTTGTTAGCAATTCTGCTGGAAGTCAGCTTCCACGCATCGCTGGTTGTAAGCGGATCTCCCTGCTCTATATCTGGAGTCTTAGTTGGCTCTGGGGTAGGTGTAACAGTTGGAGTCTTCGTTGGTTCCAGCGTTGGAGTAGGAGTCGGGGTTCCGGTTGTTCCTGGTTTTTCAGTCGGGGTTGGAGTTACATTCCCACTAACTGTTGGAATCGGACCTACAGGTGGCTCTGGAATATCCCCTGCTTCAACAATATCTTTCGGGTCTGCAAGCTCACCAGCTGGTGCATTTGGTGCTTCTACTTCACTTTCTGCAAGACAGAATGGCGAAAAGCTACTAAATTCAGCGGTCAGTTTTTTCGTGCTTGAATCATAGCTATAAATTGGGCGAATTTCCCACGCTCCATCCTTGTAATGAAGCAATCTTAATGTCTCCTCACTAGCATTATCATCTACCATACCAGTACAATCCAACGTCAGACGTACTGTCTTGCCGTCTAATAGTTTCTCATTAGCCGCAGTTATTTCAAAGAAAGACAATTTTGCTTGACTCTTTGTGCTCTCTCCTCCTTCTGTCTTTCCAAAGCCACTTGCTAAAAGAGTTTCAAGCATAGAAACTAAGTCTTGTTGCACTTCTTTGGCTGGAACTTTACCTGCTACAGTAATGCCTAACTTTCTAGCTATTTCTTTAGTTTCGGCATCACTGAAATCTGGTGCTTTAGCCACAACCTCATTGTTGCTTAATGATTCGTCAACACCATCTGGCGTCTCTGTTGATGGTGGTGTGGCTGGTTGGGTTGGAGTCGGTGTGTTCTGACTAACACTTGGGGTAAGATCATCTCCGCTAAGAGTCATTATCCCACTCTCTTTGCTGTTGCCTGTCTGAGCACCAGTCTCAGCAAATGACAACGTACCCATCACCAATGTGAGGATCGTGACAAAAACTACGAGTTGCTTCCATTTTTTCATGGTTCTTTCCCTCTTTCCATAAATTTTTTTATATTAATGCCTCCCGCATTAATACCAGGTTCAGTAAATCAAACACTTTTTTCCAAATTGCCGTGTTCTCATTTATTATACAACAGGAAATTTCCTGTGTCCACTAGTTTTTTAGAAAAATTACCAATAGATCTCCTATATATTTCCTGCCATTGATTCACTATAGCCAGATACTGTCCATTTTATCGACATTTCCTCCTGTTCATCTCCTTTTTGCTTGATAATTAACCATTTTTATTGTCACAATTTACCAAAAATTGTGAATATTTTGTAAAGTTTTATCATAAGTATTACATCAAATCGAATAATTATTATTCATGCAAGGGTTAGTCAAGTAAAATGTGTAAATTTTACTGGGTGTGAAAAGCAACCAATTGATTCATTTTCGTAAAAAATCATGAAGAATATTGCAATTCATTAATGCATATGCTATAGTGCCGACAGACAAAAAGCAGTGATAAGTCCATGTGGGCAAAGAAATGAACCCCTGAACCGTATGGCCGTACAGTTCGGGGGTTCTTCTTTTCTTTTATACTGGCAAAGCACCCAGCAACTCTCTCATCTGATCCGACTCCTCTTTCGTCGGCACCTGGCCGGCCAGGTAGTGTTGGAGTCTGTCTTGTTTCTTGGGGCATATGCTTGCAATCTTTTGTATCTCCTCCACCGGCAAGATCCCTTCCGCCTTACGGTACTGTTCATCTCTTTCCCGTATATTCAGATCTACCATCCCCGGTACATCCATCTCTTGTCGGCATCCTTGACACACTGCTATTGTAAACTCAAATTCATATTCTTTTCCTCGTATCCATTCCCTCTGCACTATTTTTTGCAGCCTGTATTCCTTGATCTTGTGGCACACCATGCAATAATCCCGCTTTCCTTCTTTTGCCATACAACTGCTCCTCCCATTTTGGTATCGTTCTGATCTATTGAAATGCGTATGTCAAAGGATACGCCTGCTTATGAAAAGAAATAATAATCACATATTGATTCTCTTGTTTATTCAGCTTGATATATAAAGATACCGTCTCTTCCTTCACTCCAAACCGCTGAAGCAGTTTTACATCTTTTCCAAACACATATAATTGTTCATGTTTGTATTCCTCATGTTCATTTGGTGCCACCTCGCAAAAATCATCTGCTGTCAGGCTCAGCAGAATCTCCCGTGTCATCTCTTCACCGATCACATAATCCCGATACAGCTTTAGATTCGCCCTCCGTTTCCGGTTGCGGTCAATCCGGTATCTCCCGGCCCATACAGCCGACTTCACTTCTGCAAGATATCTGTTGATCTCCTCATAGCTTTTATCCACCAAATCCCCTCCTCTTATGTCCACTGATGGATTTTCGTATCTTTCTGCTATTAAGATATGCTGCATGCGAAAATATTGTCGAACCCAATACCGTCTGTACTCTGCAATGATTCTGTTGTCATAATCAAAAAGGGCCTCGAAGGTATTCATCCCTCAAGGTCCTTGGCCCATGGCAATAGATTTTCCAATTGTTTATTCAGACTTCCTGAAGTCTTGTTTCATCAATCTCGCGCTGAAAAGCCCTTCCTGCTTTGTTATAGTAATCCATTCTTTCCTGATCAGTCATATTTTTAGTCATTTCATAGTTATACTCACGTAATCTATGAATATCTTCAAGAGTGAAATTCGGACTCAAAATTGGCTTTTCCATACTCATTCCTCACTTTCTAATAATACAGATGGACTCCAGATCTCAACTGGTTTGTAGCCTTGCAGATTTGTAATTGACCTCACGCCACGGATAGTCTTTATATTTACAATATGCTTAAAATTCCATGATATAATACAGTCACAGTCATTTACCACTGCCGCTCCAATATGTTGACAGTCATCAAAGCTCTTTTCAGTCAATACTCCCATACTAATAATCTTCCTTGCAACATCTGATACTTCTTTCGTAATATCAAATGTAGTATATGAGATCTGTTTCAAATAATCCCTCAATACACTTCTCTTAGGTTCTGGACAATCCGATATTTCTTTTAAGGTCACCGATGAAAGACATACATCATACACACCCTTCTGAAATATTTCCCATAATTTCCGTGTATGTGCCATCTTCTCTGGCACATCCTCCTGCATCAGATGACTTATTACGGATGTGTCTAAATATACTTTTAACTTTCTGCCCATATCCTGCCACTTCCTCTCCTACACCTTAAACCGATACCCAACCCCCCAGATCGTCTCGATATATTGTGGTTTTGCGGTGTTAAACTCGATCTTCTCCCGGATCTTCTTGATGTGTACGGTCACGGTGGCGATGTCGCCGATGGACTCCATGTCCCAGATCTTGCTGAACAGTTCTTCTTTGGTGTATACATGATTGGGATTTTGTGCGAGGAAGGTCAACAAGTCAAACTCTTTGGAAGTGAAGGCCCGCTCTTCTCCATTGACCCACACCCGGCGGGCGGTCTTGTCGATCTTGATGCCGCGGATCTCCACCACTTCGTTTTCCTGGATGCCGCTGCCGATCAGCCGCTCATAGCGCGCCATATGCGCTTTGACTCTGGCCACCAGTTCGCTGGGGCTAAAGGGCTTGGTCATATAGTCATCTGCACCGAGTCCTAAGCCCCGAATCTTATCGATATCGTCTTTTTTAGCCGATACCATAATCACGGGGATATTTTTCTCTTCCCGAATCTGCTTGCAGATCTCAAATCCGTCCACACCCGGCAGCATCAGATCCAGGATAATCAGATCAAATTCTTCCGACAATGCCCGTGTCAGGCCGCTGTCGCCCCGTTCTTCTATCTCCACTTTAAATCCACTCAGTTCCAGATAATCTTTCTCCAGATCTGCAATGGCTTCTTCATCTTCAATAATTAATATTTTACTCATGTACCGGAACCTCCTGAAATTTTCTAAGTACAAAACACATCACTGTGCCGGCCCCTTCTTTGCTGGTCGCCCACACTTTTCCACCATGATCCTCCATGATCTTATGGACGATGGACAAGCCGATACCGCTTCCTCCTCTGGAAGAATTTCTGGACGTATCGGTTCGGTAGAAGCGGTCAAAGATATAAGGCAGATCCTTAGCCGCTATCCCGCGTCCGTTGTCTTCGATCTCCACCTGGATAAAATCTCCCACGTCAAGCACCCGAATGTGAATATATTTTTCCTCTTTATCCATATATTTGACCGAGTTGCTGATAATGTTGTTGATGACCCGTTTCATCTGTTCTGCATCTGCGATCACCACCACATCTTTTCTCACCTGGTTGTCATACGCAAGTCCGATCTGCTGCTGTCCCAATTCCAGCCCAATATCCTCAAAGCAGTCGTCAAAATATTCTCTTACATTGATCTTATGAAAGGTATAAGGGATCCGGTTGGTATCAATCTTGGAATAGAACGTCAGTTCGTTGATCAGACGATCCATATCATTGGCCTTATTATAGATAGTTCTCAGATATTTTTGCTGCTTCTCCGGCGTATCGGCCACTCCGTCTAGTAACCCTTCCACATACCCTTTGATGGCTGTAATTGGCGTCTTCAGATCATGGGAAATATTACTAATCAACTCTTTATTCTGACTGTCAAATACCACCTTCTCCTCTGTTGTCTCTTTCAGGCGAATCCGCATCTCTTCAAAATCTGCACACAACTCGCCGATCTCGTCATTGTCTTCAATCTCCACTTCAAAATCCAGATTTCCATCTCGTATATTTCTGGTTGCTTTTTTCAGCGTCTCTATGGGGGTTAGAATGCTCCTGTAGATCCAGAGGATCAAAAAGCTGCCGGTCATGGCCATAATCAGCATCACAGACAACAGCATCTCTCCTAAGAAATCTTTGGTCTGTGCATTTAATACCTCCGCAGGCTGCATACTTAAAAATCCCCAGAATACAATGGTAATCAGAAACAGTGGGACAGCAATGACAACACCAAACGTAATGATCAGTTTCGTCTTCAGGTTCACTGCTTTTTCCTCCGTTTGTTCTCTAGTAAGAAGTATACCATATATTTCTGTGGTTATTTATAAACTTTTTGTAAAAATACTTGACTTTCAAACACACAAAGAGTATGTTATAGAAAAGGAAAAGTCCATAGAGTAGTTTTCTCTTATTCAGAGCGGTGGAGATACATAGGATCTGTGAAACCCGGCAACCCCTACATATTAGGAAGGTGCTAACCTGAGCGAGTGATCGAACAATAAGAGGATTTGATAAACCGCCGTTATCAGGTCCGCTTATGCGGACCTTTCTTTTATTCAAAAAACAGGTTTTCGGAAGAAACCTGTAATCTATCATTCTATTTTTGAAAGGAGTATCATATGGAAAAATTATTATTTACTTCTGAATCAGTAACCGAAGGACATCCAGACAAGATCTGTGACCAGATCTCTGACGCGATCTTAGACGCTCTGATGGCTCAGGATCCCATGAGCCGTGTGGCCTGCGAGACCAGCACAACGACAGGTCTGGTTCTGGTGATGGGCGAGATCACCACCAATGCCTATGTGGATATCCAGAAAATCGTCAGGGACACCATCCGCGAGATCGGTTATGACAAGGACAGCTATGGTTTCAATGCCGATACCTGTGCAGTCATTACTGCTATCGATGAACAGTCCACCGATATCGCCATGGGCGTCAACAAAGCTCTGGAGGCAAAGGAAAATCAGATGGATGACAGTGAGATCGAAGCCATCGGTGCCGGGGATCAGGGTATGATGTTTGGCTATGCCAGCAATGAGACCCCAGAACTGATGCCTTACCCCATCGCACTGGCCCACAAACTGGCCCTGCGCCTGACAGAAGTCCGCAAAAACGGAACTCTTCCTTATTTAAGACCAGACGGCAAGACACAGGTCTCTGTGGAATACGATGAGAACGGAAAACCTCTTCGTCTGGATGCGGTTGTACTGTCCACCCAGCATGATGCCGAAGTGACACAGGAACAGATACATACAGACATCAAAAAACATGTCTTCGATCCCATCCTCCCGGCGGATATGGTGGATGCAAACACCAAGTTCTTCATCAATCCCACCGGACGTTTTGTGATCGGAGGTCCGCATGGAGACAGCGGCCTGACCGGGCGCAAGATCATCGTGGACACCTACGGCGGCTATGCACGCCACGGCGGCGGCGCTTTTTCCGGCAAGGACTGCACCAAGGTAGACCGCTCTGCCGCTTATGCAGCCCGCTATGTGGCCAAAAACATCGTAGCAGCAGGCCTCGCAGAAAAATGTGAGATTCAGCTCTCCTACGCGATTGGTGTCGCAAAACCTACCTCTATTATGGTGGATACTTATGGGACCGGAAAGATCTCCAACCAGAAGCTCGTGGATATGATTCGTGAGAATTTTGATCTGCGTCCGGCAGGAATCATTAAGATGCTGGATCTTAGAAGACCGATCTACAAACAGACCGCAGCTTATGGACATTTTGGCAGGACAGACTTGGATCTGCCGTGGGAAAAGACAGATAAAGCAGAAGTATTGAAAGCTTATCTAAGATAACATAGGATTTCATCAGGACTCTGACAGCTATGCAGTCAGGGTCCTGCTTGCATGTATAGAGGGAATGAATAAGAGCATTGTCAGATTCGCCCAAATCAACTATACTATAGTAAGGCCTATATGGGCAAATATCATCTCAAGGGGGTAATGTCATGAAAAAGATAATGCAGAGTCTTCCTGTTCGTCTGCTGGCCGGAGTGATCATTGGTATTCTGGCCGGACTGGTGGCAAATGAGACATTCATGAACATTATTGTAACTTTAAAACAGGTATTGGGACAGATCATTACGTTTTGTGTACCTTTGATCGTCATCGGATTTATCGCACCTTCCATTACCAGACTTGGCAAAAATGCTTCCCGAATGTTGGGGATCGCACTTTTGATCGCCTATGTCTCTTCGATTGGCGCAGCGCTTTTTGCCATGACAGCCGGATATACACTGATCCCTCATCTGTCCATTGTGACCAGTGCAGAAGGATTAAAAGCCCTTCCTGATGTGGTCTTCCAACTGGAGATTCCTCAGATCATGAGTGTGATGAGCGCACTGGTATTTTCCATCCTGATCGGACTTGGAGTAACCTGGACAAAGGCAGTGCGTACAGGAGAGATCCTGGAAGAATTTCAACAGATTGTACTGCAGATCGTGACTAAGGTTATTATCCCGCTCTTGCCTTTATTTATCGCATGTACGTTCTGCGGGCTGTCTTATGAAGGAACCATCACCAAACAGTTCCCTGTCTTTCTAAAGGTCATTATCATCGTTATGATTGGGCACTATCTCTGGATGACGCTTCTGTATGTCTTAGCAGGCATCTATTCTGGAAAAAATCCCATGGAAGTGGTCAGACATTATGGACCTGCCTACATCACAGCTGTGGGAACCATGTCTTCTGCGGCGACTTTGGCGGTTGCTCTTCGGTGTGCCAAAAAATCTTCCGTACTTCGGGAAGATATGGTCAGTTTTGGAGTTCCTCTGTTTGCCAATATCCACCTGTGCGGCTCAGTCCTGACAGAAGTGTTCTTTGTAATGACCATCTCTCAGATCCTGTATGGAAAGATCCCGTCACTGGGAACGATGATTCTTTTCTGTCTGCTGCTGGGCATCTTCGCCATTGGCGCACCAGGAGTTCCAGGAGGAACCGTTATGGCTTCTCTTGGACTGATTACGGGTATTCTTCTCTTTGATGATACGGGAACTGCTCTGATGCTGACCATCTTTGCTCTGCAGGACAGCTTTGGAACTGCCTGCAACGTCACAGGAGACGGCGCTTTGACACTGATGCTGACAGGATATGCTGAAAAACACCATATTGCAGGAAAACAATAGAACCCACGCTTCGCAAGTCTTCTATTGTCATGAACAACAGACACACGACGGGTCAGTCCCTTTGTAAAATCCAAAAGGCGGCTGACCCTTTTTCAGAAAAATCTTCTAGCCCACTTTTAACTGGAATTTCTGGATCTCTTTTTCACTGGCTACTTTTTCGATCACGGCTCCCAATGCTTTTAATTTCTGATCCAGATTTTCATAGCCACGTTCGATATAGTAGATATCATCCACTATCGTGATGCCTTCCGCAGCCAGTCCGGCGATCACAAGCGCAGCTCCGGCGCGCAGATCCGGTGCGCTGACACGGGCGCCAGTAAATTTCTCCACGCCGCTTATCACGGCTACATTTCCCTCTACTTTGACAGATGCTCCCATACGTGCCAATTCGTCCACATAGCGGAAACGATTCTCAAAGATGCTCTCTGTCACGATGCTAGTACCATCCGCCAGGGCTAAAGATACCGCAATCTGAGGCTGCATATCGGTGGGAAATCCCGGATAGGGCATCGTCTTCACATGGGTGGATGAAAGCTTCTGAGGGCCAATGACACGCACTGCATCGTCATATTCATGCACCACACAGCCTAACTCCAAAAGCTTCGCGCTGGTGGCTTCAAGATGTTTGGGGATCACGTTATGCAGTACAATATCTCCGCCTGTGACCGCAGCGGCAAACATAAAAGTACCTGCCTCAATCTGATCAGGAATGATGGAATATTCGGTCTTGTGCAGCACTTTTACGCCGCGGATACGAATCACATCTGTACCTGCTCCTTTGATGCTGGCTCCCATACTGTTCAAAAAGTTGGCCACATCCACCACATGAGGCTCCTTGGCTGCATTTTCAATGGTCGTATTGCCTTCTGCCATCGCCGCTGCCATCATGATATTGATCGTCGCTCCCACACTGACCATGTCCAAAAAGATATGTGCCCCATGCAGAGTCTCTGCCTCGGCAATAATAAATCCATGTTCAATCCTGGTCACAGCACCCATCGCTTTAAATCCCTTCAGATGCTGGTCGATCGGACGGCTCCCGATATTACAGCCGCCCGGCAATGGAACCTGTGCTTTTTTATATTTACCAAGAAGTGCCCCCAACAGATAATACGATGCACGAATCTTCTTCATGCTCTCGCTCTCCACGATATAGTTCTCCACACCAGAACCATTCACGGTCACAGTGTGCCGGTCAATCCGCTGGATATGAGCGCCAATTCCTTCCATCGCCTCCAAAAGTGCATTAATATCCCGCACATCGGGAAGATTGTCAATATAGACTGTCTCATTTGTCATATTAGCTGCTGCCAGAATCGCCAATGCCGCATTTTTTGCTCCGCCAATCTCTACCTCTCCTGTGAGAGCATTTCCACCCTTAATAATATACTGTTCCACGATTACACCTCGGTCGCTTTCATTCAACTATTTTCTATGTAAAGGTTGCGCCAAAACGGCGCTTCTTATTCGCTGTTTTTTAGATACTGTCCGCAGTGATCTATGAATACGCACTGCGTCCAGTATATTTAGCTATTATAACCTGCTATTCTTAAAAAATCAATGAACAGTATGTCAAAAAAGGGCTGATTTTCGCGGTTTCACAGATACATATTTTATAAATCTTTGTTTAAAACAGAAAAACTGCCGCAAGATCTCTCCTGCGACAGCACTTTTTTTCCCTTATGCAGTAGCGCCATATTTCGCATAGAAGTCGTCGAAAAGCTTATTGACAGCTTCATGAGTATCGCCACAGATACCCGGAAGATCTCCGCCCCATGCAGCGCCTGCCTGTTCAAAACCTTTTTCTACTGCTTTTTGGAATTTCTCCATCTTCTCCACATCATCGCCTGCTAAAGCGTGTGCGAAATCAAAGATTCTCTGAGAAGTCTGCTTTACTCCCCAGTATCCGTCCTCAGATATAGCAGCCTGTGCATCTGCTTTGGTCTGTGCGTCCACGGAATAGTTGCCGCTTGCCATCATCTTCCAAAAATCATCACCCTGAACCATGGAAGAAGTAATGCCCTGTTTCTGGAATGTCTGTACCATCATATTGGTAAAACGTGACATCTGGTTGTTCAGGTCATCTTTCAAGCTCTTAACCAATGCAGCCCGATCCGAATCACTCATCTTCGCGGTCACATTCGTGTCTTTGCTAAATTCGACTTTGTCCGTATCCTGTCCCTTTTTCTGGGAAGCCTCCTCAGTCGCATCGGCAACTGCTTTCGAGCTTGTGGCAGTTGTTCCGGTATTCTGCAGCGCCTGTGTATACTGTCTGACGGCCGCATCTTGGTTTACATTCACCTGCATATCAAATCCTCCTTTTACATAATATAGTCAGATAAACCT
>CAJUGG010000116.1 GCA_910585995.1 uncultured Lachnospiraceae bacterium | reverse complement strand
CGTTACCGCCGCAGGCAGTTAAGGAAGCAACCATAGCTGCCGTTAATCCTAATGTGATCAGTTTTTTCATAATGTTCTCCTCCTCATAATTATGCAAACATTTGATGTAAAACTTTATCCATTATAGCTTCAACATTTTCACTTGTCAACACTTTTGCTTTTGTGCATTGGCTTTTTGCAATGGTAAAGCTATACAGAAAAGTTATATTTGCTATAACCTGGCAGGAGAACCTTTCATTTTTTCTCGTAGGTTTCGATCACGCACTGATGGGTCTTTTTCCCCTTGTCATACCCGATCCCTACCAGGAGAACTTCCCCTGTGTACCCCAAAATCCACTCTCCATACTCTTTGTCCTTGATCTGGGCCATGGCGCCTTTAGCGCTTTTGTCCCACTTTAACTCCACCACCAGAGCCGGCTTATCCACACCCCGCTTGGGTAGATACACCACGTCCGCAAACCCTTTTCCCTTGGGCATCTCCATAACCGGATTCAGATAGTAGGCCTTGGCGCTGTAGTAGGCGATCAGAATGGCGCAGGTGAGAGAATTCTCACTGTTGTTCTGCAAAACCGACGCTGTCTCCCCGTGGATCTTTGCCATCCCCTCTGCCACGGCCCCGCCGTCCATTGCCCAGGTGGCAAAAAGAAGCTCCTCCGAGCGGTTTAAGGCATCCATCAGCCCTCCCCAGCCACCCACCTTTATGGAGCGCACAAACTCCTGGCTGATCTCCTGATTGGGAATAAAAACTTCGCTGTTCTTCTCATCATAAGTCAGATATCCCAAATGGACCAAAAGGGTAAGCACATCATCCCTGGTCTTAAAGGTGGTCATGTCATTCTGAAACGTGGTGGGATCAATCTTACACCGCCCGCCCCCCAGCATCACGGTGACCGCCTCCTTCAGCCCGTCAAAATTCATATCAATATACGCCTTTAACGCCTCATAGGTCTCTGTTCCCGTCCAGTAACTCTTAAATTTCTTCCACATCAGCGCGTCAACCACAGACTTCGGATTATAGATCGAGAGTCCTCCAAGAAGATACCCGTCGTACCATTTTTCCATCTCCCCATAATCCACCCCGTGTCTCTCCAATATAGATATCCCCGTTTAAAGCCTTCCGAAATGCCACGCTTCTTGGATTCACGTAGATCCCCATAAAATTCTCCTCCCATTTTGCGCTTTCACAAAAACATCTCCGCTCCATCAGACAACCGCTTCGATCAAACGCTTGTTTCCAATTACGATCTCCCCGCCCGCCTTCAGATTCTCCCCCCTTTGAAGGACTTTTCCTCTTTTTTGATGGCACTCCCAGACGTCTTACCTCCCTGACAAAAATACCGGAAAAGCGTGACAAAAGCTATCTTCATGTTCAAAACATGACTGACTGAATTTCTGAAAATCCAGACTGACAACCAGATAATCCTCTGTCAGCTTTCCCGCAAGAGCAGCAAGAGTTGTAGTCTTCCCATACTGTCTGGCCCTGTTTATCGTAAAATATTCTCCGTCATCCACCATTCTGTGGATGCGGTTCAGCCGGTCCTCCAGATCCACCATATAATGCTTTTT
>CAJUGG010000115.1 GCA_910585995.1 uncultured Lachnospiraceae bacterium | reverse complement strand
AAGGCAGTCTTTAAAATCAAGTAGCACATTTGTATCAATCAGAATCTTATCCACCATATTTTTCTTCCCTATACAAAGCTAATTCCGCTGCATCATCAGTAACAGTTCCTTTTTTTCTCAACTGTTCTAATCTCACAAATGCTTCTTTCCTTTCTGATTGTTCATCATCATATAAACCATTAATACCTTGCATAATTTGTAATAGAAAACTTATTTTATCTTCAGGTATTTTTTCCAATTCCTTTATTGCACTTTGTCTTAATGCTGTCATAGCAATGCTTCCCTTCCCCTGTTAATCATTATCACTTATATTATCAGACTCACAAAAAAACATTCCGTATATCATTAAACAAAACCACCACCATCAGTCCCATCAGTACCACAAATCCCAAGAAATGCACCATACTCTCTTTCTCCTGCGGCACTGCTTTTCCGCGTATGGCTTCAAACAGCAGGAAGATCAGGCGGCCGCCGTCGAGGGCCGGGATGGGCAGCAGGTTCATCACACCTAAGTTCACAGACAGCAGGATGGACATAACAATCATATTTAACATCACATAATACCATCCATCTGCGCGGCTCTCTTCATAGGTCGTCCCGATGGCATCCACGATGCCTACAGGTCCTGACACGTCGTCAAGCCCCACGTGCCCGCGCACCAGTTTGATCAGGCTCTCTACCGTGGCTTTCAGCCAGTAACGAAGCTCTGCGGCGCTATAACCCAGTGTCTGCAAGACCGTTCCTTTGGTCCTTATGTTCACCTTTTCAAATCCATATCGATAATATCCATTCTCATCTGCTACGGGCGTCAGTGTCACGGTATGCTCTGTACCATCTCTTCGAAAAGTCACTTCTGCCTTGCTTCCTTGATACATGCTGTTGTACAGACGGATCTCCCGATAGACATACGTCCGGCTGCCGCCCATACGGACGATCTCGTCTCCATTCTGCATCCCCGCTTCTGCAGCCGGATATCCAGGGGTGACATCCACCACCGTATCGTCATAGCCGATATTCGAGACGATAATCAGCGACAGCACAAATGCCAGCAAAAAGTTAAATATTGGCCCGGCTGCCACCACTGCAATCCTCGCCCAGACGGATTTATTTCCAAAAGCTCCTTCCTCGTCGCTCTCCTCATCCTCTCCCGCCATCATACAAGATCCTCCCAGCGGAAACAGTTTTACAGAATAACGAGTTCCTCCCCATACATGGCTGAGTAATCTAGGACCCATGCCCACAGAAAATTCCACCACTGTAATCTTATTGCGCTTTGCCAGCAAAAAATGCCCCAGCTCATGTACAATCACAATCACGCTGAAGATCAATAAAGCCAGTATAATACTCAATCTACCACCTGCTCTCAATCATTTCATATACTTCTTGTTCCACAGAAAGAATCTCATCCACTTTTGGCGCCTTGATCACCTTATGAGCCTCCATACAACTCCTGATGATCTGAGGAATCTCCAAAAAGCCGATCTTTCTCTCTAAAAATAAAGCCACTGCCCGCTCATTCGCCGCATTGTATACGGTAGGAAGACTTCCTCCCCCTGCCGCCGCATCAAAAGCAAGCGATAAGCCTGGAAAATTTTCCATATCTGGTTTTTCAAATGTAATCTCATTAAGTTTCCAAAAATCCAGCCGCTCTCCGGGCAGATCTCTGCGGTCCGGATAATACAGGGCATATTGTATCGGAAGCTTCATATCCGGCGTGCCCAACTGCGCAATCACCGCGCCATCCACAAATTCCACCATGGAATGAATGATGCTCTTAGGCTGTACCACAATCTGGATATCCTTTGGCTCCACGCCAAACAGCCATCTTGCTTCCATCATCTCCAGCCCCTTATTGACCATCGTGGCAGAATCAATCGTAATCTTACGCCCCATGGACCAGTTGGGATGTTTGAGGGCATCCTCTACCTGAACTTCTCTTAACTCTTCTTTTTTTCTTCCTCGAAATGGCCCGCCGGATGCCGTCAATAGTATTTTTTTAATCTGCTCCTTGTTTTCCCCTTGCAGACACTGGAAAATGGCACTGTGCTCACTGTCCACCGGAAGGATCTGTACTTGACATTCCCTGGCAAGCGGCATAATAATATGCCCCGCTGTCACCAGCGTCTCCTTATTGGCCAGCGCAATGTCTTTTCCCGCCTTCATGGCCGCGATGGTCGGACGAATGCCGATCATTCCCACAATTGCCGTCACCAAAAGCTCTGCCTCAGGCTGTACAGCCACTTCCAAAAGCCCATCCATGCCGGATACAATCTTAAGATCCAGGTCTTTTGTTCTGATTTTTAATTCTGCTGCTTTTTCTTCCCCCCATACCGCCACCAGAGAAGGATGAAATTCCCGGATCTGTGTTTCCAGCAAGTCAATATTTGAACCTGCCGCCAGCGCGGTTACTTCCAGATCCTGATTGGTGCGTACGATCTGAAGGGTCTGTGTCCCTATGGAGCCAGTGGACCCCAATATTGCTATCTTCTTCATAGTTTTCTCTCTCTTCCTATCGGATATCCATCAAAAGCACTGCCAAAATATAGATCATGGGTGCTGTGACGATCACACTGTCAAAACGGTCCAGGATGCCTCCATGTCCTGGGATCAGATGTCCATAATCCTTGATGTTATGCTGTCTCTTCACGGCGGAAGCTGCCAGATCTCCCACCTGGGATGCCGCCGCTCCCACTGCACAGATCAGCGCATAGATCGGTATATTTCCTTTTGTCAGTACCCCGTAGAGCACCCCCAAAAGCGCTGCTCCTGCGATGCCTCCTATGGCTCCCTCCACTGATTTTTTAGGGCTTAATACAGGGGCAAGCTTATGACGTCCCAGCAGCATCCCGGTGCAGTAAGCAAAGGTATCACAGCCCCAGGAGCTTAAAAAGATCAGCCATACCAGATAGAATCCCCCCTGCAGCATACGGGTGAGATAAATAAAACTCAACATCACCGGGATATAGACCACGCCGAAAAATACAGTCATTACTTCTTTGGTATCATATTTGGGAAAGGCAAAGACATAGACTGCCATCAACAACATAAAGATCAGTAAAAGCGCCAGCCATTTCAGTTCCCGCTTTGCCAATTCACCGCTCTCTCCTGATAAAAAGACAGAAAACGTCCATAAAAGCGTTCCCCAAAATCCCACTCTGCCCAGGCCTTTGGTGATCCCCAGATCAAATACTTTATAAAATTCATCAAGCCCGATATATCCGATCACGGCCACAAAAAATCCGAGCCACAGTCCGCCTGCCCAACAGGTTCCAAACACAGCAAGTACCAATAAGATACCGCTTGTAAGCCTTTGAAAAAAGGATGTCATATAGATTCCTCCTTTGGCGCTTCCTCCACGCCTCCATATCTGCGTTCTCTTAGATTGTATTTTTCAATGGCTTTTGTCAGTTCTTCTTTATCAAAATCCGGCCAGGGCACATCTGTAAAATAAAACTCGGTATAAGCTAACTGCCACATCAGATAATTGGACAGACGCTGCTCCCCGCTGGTACGGATCAGCAGATCCGGATCTGGAATCCCGGCTGTGTCCAGATGGGCAGACAGCACTTCCTCGGTAATCTCTTCTGCAGGTATGCCTTCTGCCACAATCTTTTGCACTGCACGACAGATCTCATCCCGGCTTCCATAATTGATGGCAATAGTAAAACACAATCCATCCTGATCAGCAGATTCTTTTTCCAGCCTTTGAATACTCTCCTGAATATCCGTAGCAAGCCCTGTCTTATCCCCGATTACCCGCACGCACATATGATTTTTTTTGGCTGTCTTGACGCAAGTCTTCATATAGTTGCGCAGCAGAGTCATCAGCGCATCCACTTCCTCTTTGGAACGTCTCCAGTTCTCTGTGGAAAATGCATAGACTGTCAGATATTTGATGCCCATATGGTAGGCATCCTCACAAATGCGCTCTACATTTTTTGCACCCTGTACATGACCATAATTTCTCGGCATCCCTTTCGCCTTGGCCCAGCGCCCATTCCCGTCCAGAATAATCGCCACATGCTGAGGTATCTTCATTCATATCTCCTCCTATTTGAGTTCCGCAATTATCACGCCAACGAAACAGGGGTTGCAACAAACAGCAGGCTTCTGGCATCTAATCCTGGATAGGATACAAACCAGAAGCTGCTTTTTGCAACAGCCCCTTATCTTTCGTCTATGCGGTATCTATACGGTCATGATCTCTTTGGTCTTCTCCTCGATGGCCTTGTCGATCTGTGCGATATATTTATCGGTCAGCTTTTGCGCTTTTGTCTCCAGATTCTTCTGATCATCTTCGGTCAATTCATTATTTTTATTCATTTTCTTAAATGTCTCATTGGCATCCCGACGGATATTGCGGATAGCAACTTTGGCATCATCGCCTTTTTTCTTCACGTCTTTTGCCAAAGCCTTACGACGCTCCTCGGTCAGTTCCGGAAATACCAGGCGGATCGCAGAACCGTCATTGGCGGGATTGATCCCCAGATCCGACGTATTAATCGCCCGCTCGATCTCCTTGATCATCTTCTTCTCCCAAGGCTGAATCAGCAGCACCCGCGCCTCCGGAACTGAGATATTGCCCACCTGCTGAAGCGGCGTAGGCGTCCCATAATAATCCACCTTGATCTTATCCAGCACATGCGGATTGGCACGCCCCGCACGAATCGCCGTATAATCCCTCATCAGTGCATCATACGATTTACTCATCTTTGTCTCAAATGGCTGTAATCTCTCTTCCATATTCTAGTTCTCCTTATTTAAGTTCCGCATCCGTCCAAACAGCGCCCCTTCTACAGAATGACATCGGCCTTCTTCTAAGTCCGATATCACTCTTGGCGCTGTTTGCCCAGATGCTGTTTTTTTTATTTAAGTTCCACATCCGCCCGCCCAGATGCTGTTTTCTATACCGTTACCTTCGTTCCGGAAAATTGGCCATGGATGGTGTGAAGGATACTATCTTCTTCGTTCAGGCCAAATACCAGCATCGGCATCTTGTTCTCCATGCACATGATCGATGCCGTCAGATCCATTACAGCCAGCTTCTTGTCTATCACGGTCTGGATGGAGATCTCATCATATTTTTTGGCATTGGGGTTCAGCTTGGGATCGCTGTCGTAGACGCCATCCACTGCTTTTGCCAGCAAGATCATATCTGCTTCAATCTCAATGGCACGAAGCGTAGTCGTAGTATCCGTGGAAAAATAGGGATGACCTGTCCCGCCTGCAAAAAATACCACCATCCCATATTCGAGACACTCCATAGCTGCATCCTTGGTAAACATCTCTGCCATAGGACCACACGTAAATGGGGTAAATACCTTTGTCTTCATCCCCACACTCCGGAAGATCTCCGACACATAGATACAGTTCATCACCGTCGCTAACATCCCAATCTGGTCTGACTTGGTCCGGTCGATGTTCTCACTGGTCCTTCCGCGCCAGAAATTGCCTCCTCCGATGACAATGCCTACCTGAACGCCTTCGTCCAGGACTCGTTTTACCTGCTTTGCCACCTGCACGCAGGTCGCCTCATCAAATCCGGTGTGCTTCTCTCCCGCCAGAGCCTCACCGCTCAACTTCAATAGTACACGTTTCATATCGCACCTCAGTCTTTACTTGCTCTGACAGACTGTGTCTGACAAAAGCTTTATAGATATTTTACCACAAATCATGGAAATAGCAACCAGATTTATAATTCTGACGAATCCAGAAGAATCGTAAAAGGTCCGTCATTCAATAGTTCCACTTTCATATCCGCGCCAAACTCTCCGCGTTCCACTGCCTTTAACTGTTTTTTGCAGCTCTCGATAATATATTCATACATGGAGCTGGCCATGGCAGGGTTGCCGGCGCGCGTAAATCCCGGACGGTTACCTCTCTTACAGTCTGCATAGAGCGTAAACTGCGAGACGAGCAAAAGTTCTCCATCCACTGCATGAAGATCCAGATTAGTCTTTCCTTGTTCGTCCTCAAAGATCCGAAGCCCTAAGAGTTTTTTCACCATCTTATCCGCGATCTCTTTTGTGTCTTCCTCCGCTACACCAATCAATACCAAAAATCCTTTTCCAATCTTTCCGATTACCTGTCCATCCACACGCACAGAAGCATGTGCGACTCTCTGTATCACAAATCTCATAAAATTCCTCTCTCTGTCAAGCCAGCAGATCCACGCCTGCCGCTAATACTTCCTGGTACAGCCTCCCCACAGGAAGCCCCACCACATTGTTGTAATCCCCCTCTATCCCTGAGACATACGCCGCAAATCTTCCCTGTATCCCGTAAGCCCCCGCCTTGTCCATGGGTTCCCCACTGGCTATATATTGTTCCATCTGCGTCCTTGTCATAGGAAATACATGTACGGTTGTCGTCTCCACAAAAGAGATCACTTTCCCGGATTCTGTAAGAAGTACCGCTACACCCGTAATCACTTGATGCTCTTTCCCCTGCAACAGCTCAAGCATCCGCATGGCATCTGCCGGATCTTTGGGTTTTCCCAGAATCTGACCGCCCGCAGCCACAACCGTATCTGCCCCAATGATCACCGTCCCTTCACATCTTTTGGCCACTTCCCTTGCTTTCTGGATTGATAATTCTTTCACAACCTCTGTGGGAATGGAAGAAGTAATCACTTCCTCTCCTTCGGCCTTTACAATCTCAAAAGTCACCCCAATCTGCTTTAACAGTTCTTTTCTCCTGGGCGAGGCTGACGCTAATATGATTTTATCCATGGTGATCTGCTCCTTTACCGTGATTCTCTTATTTACTCATATAGTCTCCTTGATCGCAGAAACGATATAAGGAATTGCTTCTATTTATAATGTATTATAAAATTATTTACAGCATCGGGCAACCAGATTCTGCTTTTTGGGTAGGTTTTTTGGAATTTATGCCGGATATTCGGCGAAGATGCAAATGATGCGGGAGAAAAAACACAAATAGCCCAGACGGGTTGAACCGCCTGGACTGTTTGTATATATGGATTGGATTGTGGCTTTTAACAAGCCAACGCCTCAACTTATGATCCGATCTCCTGATTAGGACAACAGGCTCAAGATGCTCTGAGGAATGGAGTTCGACTGCGCCAGCATGGACTGGGAAGCCTGAAGAAGAATGTTGTTCTTCGTGAACTGCGTAATCTCATCTGCCATGTCGGTATCACGGATACGGCTCTCAGCAGAGGTGATGTTCTCAGATGTTACCTCAAGGTTGTTGATCGTATGCTCCAGACGGTT
>CAJUGG010000114.1 GCA_910585995.1 uncultured Lachnospiraceae bacterium | reverse complement strand
GTAACGTGCAATCAAAAAGTTTACAAAAGTCCCGAAAGCCGCTGCCAGAGCGGTCTGCGGGACTTTTTTTGTCAAAAGACTGTCAAACTCGGGATTATAATAGGTATTTGGCAGAAAATCAAGGGGTTTTGGGGCTTTTTTCACCACATGACAATGTGGTAAAAACAAGCCCATTTTTTGGCAGCTTCAAAGTTTGCCGGAGCAATGCCATTTAGTTAATTTTCGGGTGTTTGACATCCTGGCCTCAAAAAAATCCCTCCAAGCCGCACCAGGCTTTATTTTTTTGTCAAATCTCAACTTTTTACTTGCACGGTATGGATAGATATGGTATAATGGAAATGGGTGATATTATGAGACTTGGATGGGCTAAAAAAGGAAATTCTATTTCATACTATGTACATAAAACAATCCGCGTTGACGGCAAAAACAAATCTCTCGTTATAAAACGCTTCGGTTCTGAGAAATTTATCTGTGATACCTACGGCGTTACCGATGCCAAAGCCTGGGCAAAGGAACAGGTCCGCCTGATGAACGAGGCTGAAAAAGAAGATTCTGCCTGTTTCAACATCGAACTCTGTGCTGGAACAGACCTTATCATGGATGAACAGCGCCGCTTCAACGGCGGCTATCTCTTCCTGCAGGCTATTTATTATGAACTTGGTCTTGATAAGATATGCCGGGCCATTTCTTCCAGGCATCTTTTTGAGTATGATTTAAACGACATACTCTCACGCCTGATTTATACGAGGATTCTTTATCCATCCTCCAAAAAGAGCAGTTTTGAAGATTCTAATAAATTTATAGAGCCGCCTTCTTTTGAACTTCATGACGTTTACCGTGCCCTCTCTGTCATTGCGCAGGAATCCGATTATATCCAGAGCCGTCTGTTCAAAAACAGCGCCTCCCTCTCTCTCAGAAAAACCGGCGTTGTCTATTACGACTGCACAAACTTCTATTTTGAAATCGAACAAGCCGAAGATGACAAACAGTATGGCGCAAGCAAGGAAAACCGCCCTCTCCCTATCGTGGAAATGGGACTGTTCATGGACTCGGACGGCATCCCCATTGCTTTTGGTATATCCCCCGGAAATGACAATGAGCAGAACACCCTGATTCCCCTTGAGAAAAACATGATCGATAAGTTTGACATGTCCAGCTTTGTTGTCTGCACCGATGCAGGGCTTTCCTCTGCGACAAACCGTTACTTCAACAGTTATGATAAAGAAGACGGCTGCCGCTCCTTTATCACAACCCAGTCAATCAAAAAGCTGAAATCGCATTTAAAGAAATGGGCGCTGGACCCGCAGGGATGGCATCTTCCTGGCGAACCCTCCGGCATTATATACGATATACGGGAATTGGATGACAAAGATGACAAAGATAAAATATTTTTTAAGAGCCGTTGGATTAAAGAAAAATCTGTGGTAAACGACAACGGTACCACAAAGACAGTCGTGATCGAACAGCAACTGATTGTATCCTATTCCATCAAGTACAGGGATTATCTGCGTTCCATAAGGAACGGGCAGATTGAACGGGCAGAAAAAATGGTACACAGTGGAGAAGCTGCATGCGGGAGGAAAAGACAGAACGACCCCAAACGTTTTATCAAAACGGATCATGCAACAACGGAAGGAGAAATCGCAGACAAATCAGTGAGCTACATAGACCGGCGTGTAATCGAATGTGAGGAACAGTATGACGGTTTCTATGCGGTCTGCACAAATTTGGAGGATGAGCCGGAAACGATTGTTAAGGTAAATAAGCGCCGCTGGGAGATTGAAGAATGCTTCCGCATCATGAAGACGGATTTTGAAGCACGGCCTGTATATGTAAAGCGGCAGGACCGCATTCTGGCACATTTCATCACCTGCTTTATCGCCTTGATCGTATACCGCTATCTCGAAAAAAAGCTGGATGAAAGATACACAATAGATCAGATTATCTCCACGTTGCAGGAGATGGATTTTATGAAATATGAGGGAAAAGGTTACCAGCCAGTCTATACCAGGAGCGAGCTGACAGATGCCCTGCATGAGGCATTTGGCTTTTGTACTTCAAAGCAGATCGTTCCTATAAAAAAAATGAGAAATATTTGTTCGCAGACGAAAAAACCGAAGGCGTAACGTGCAATCAAAAAGTTTACAAAAGTCCCGAAAGCCGCTGCCAGAGCGGTCTGCGGGACTTTTTTTGTCAAAAGACTGTCAAACTCGGGATGATATTTACTAAAATGTAAATGGGAGATGCTGATTTTTTTAATGGATGAGACTACAAGAATCGATAATTCTTCTCCTTGCCCCATCCTATCCATCATCTCAGAGTACATTTTTTACATTCCTGGTTTTTAGGAAGCCGCAAAGAACATCTCCACGCCATCCGCCAAACCATTGCCGAGTTTATCCAAAGCTGCTGCTGAATGATCCGATGCTTTATCCCCCAGTTCAATATCCACCGAAGGCACCGTGGAAAAAGATGTCTGTGTCAGATCCATCTCCATCTTCCCGTTTGAGAACAATTTCACACCTACGCCTTTCAAACCGGCAATCAGGCTGTCCCCCAGAGCATGATGTTTTTGCCAGTAAGATGCCACCGGCTCCATGCTACGGTATGAAGCTACATTTGGCACACTCATATAAAAAGCCCCTTTATCACTGGAAGTGGAATCATAGTGAATCGCAATATGGCAGTTTGCCAGATTGTTCGCTAAAACTGTCCTGGCAATGTTATCCAGTTGCACATCCTCCGTCTCGCGAATCATCAATACATCAAATCCCCGTGCCAGCAACTTATCTTTGAGAACTTTCGCCATTGCCAGCGTCACTGTGGATTCCGGTGTCCCGTCGGCAAATGTCATGCCGCTACTGATTGCTGATGCCGTCGTCGCACCTGCAGCGGTGGTTCCGCCAGTTACTTTCGGCGTGCCGTCCGGATGACATTGCGTCTTAACACTGGATCCTCCCTTGGTTCCATGACCAGCATTGACACAAACCACCTTTCCTTTGCGATTTGAACCTTCTGCACGGTAAAGTATCGCCTTGCCAGAGTTGATTTTCGAATATCCGGCATATTTCCAATCTGGATTTATCCCCACTTCTCCCGCTTGTAGATCTCCCACACCACTTGTGGCAGAAGCTGTTGTCTGTGTCTCCTCCGGTTTTGAAGTGGTAAGATACTGAGAAGCAATATAATATTCTTTGTCCTGATAAATCACCCGGCTCCAGGACTGACTATAACCAGTACGACTAAGAGCCGTGCCACGATTCAATCTGGCAGCTGCTTCCGCTTCCTGCCCCGGTGCAGTCCTCACGTTCACATCCATAGCAGTCACATAAACCGTCTCGTTCCTGGTTTCCATCTCTGGGGCAGTCTCTCTGGTAATTTCTGCATTCACTGCACTGCGCTCTGCTTCTGGCAATTGCTGATTCTCGGTATCTTTTTCTGTCACTTTTTCTGCATTATCCTTGATCCGATTCTTGTCCGTGTCGCTGCTATCTGACTGCTTTTCCTCCGCCACATTATTTCCCAAGGCATTACTGTCTGCTGCCGCACTACCTGTCTGTGTCTTTGGCAATGCAATCTTTTCATAATTTTTCATCTGGCAGCCAGAGCCCACCGCCATCATTATGGTAAGAATCCCGGACAACATTAACAGTTGTTTTCTCTTTCCTGCCATTTTACTCCGGACCCATGTTCCCTTTCTCACTGGATTGTTCCTCCTCCAAGCACATAATCATCTTCATAGAATACTACTGCCTGTCCCGGTGTTACTGCCCGCACCGGTTCTAAAAAATGACATTCCACACGGCCACTCTCCAGCTCACGAATCATACAGGGCGCCCCTTTATGACTGTAACGGATCTTCGCTTTCACCTGTCGCTCCTCCCCGTGGAGACCATCGATTGCCATCCAGTTCAGTTTATCACAGATCAACCTATCCGTAAATACATCATTTGCCTCCCCTATCACTACTTCATTGGTATCTGGTCGGATCTCCACTACAAATACCGGCCGTCCCAACGAAAGGTTCAGCCCTTTTCGCTGTCCGACCGTATAATGAATAATCCCCTTATGTTGTCCTAAAACCCGGCCATTCCGATCGACAAAATTTCCCGCTTCTAAAGCCTGTCCTCGTTCCCGTCGAATAAAGCCAGCATAATCATGATCGGGAATAAAACAGATCTCTTGACTGTCTGCCTTGCGAGCCACTGAAAGCCCCAACTCCTCTGCTATCTGCCGAATCTCTTCTTTCGTATAAGCGCCGACTGGCATCTGCGTATGAGACAATTGCTCCTGAGTCAAATTGTAGAGCGCATAAGTCTGGTCCTTAGCTGCTGTCGCCGATATTCGCAGCGCAAATCGTCCATTTAATAGCCGCTCCACCCGAGCATAATGTCCCGTAGCGATATAATCCGCACCTAACCCCAAACTTCGCGCCAAAAGCGCTTCCCATTTCACAAAACGATTGCAGGCAATACAAGGATTGGGCGTTCTGCCGCAGATATATTCATTCACAAAATAATCCATTACCTGTGTCTTGAATTCTTTTTTGAAATTCATCACATAATGAGGAATTCCCAGCTGCCAAGCCACCCGGCGGGCATCCTCCACTGCGCTGAGGCTGCAGCACCCCTCATTCTCCCCGCTCAGATCGGTTCTCTCATCCTGCCAGATCTGCATAGTGACGCCTATCACTTCATATCCCTGTTTTTGTAAAAGCCAAGCGGCCACCGAAGAATCGACGCCGCCTGACATTCCTACCACTACTTTGCTCATCAGTATTCCTCATCCTCATCATGCTCGCTGATATCACTTTTCGGCTGTTTCAGTCCCTCGATCTCAATGCCGTTCTTCTGGGCATAATCCCACAATGCAGCATGGATCGCCTCTTCTGCCAACAACGAGCAATGCACTTTTACTGGCGGCAGCCCATCAAGCGCTTCCATCACAGCCTGATTGGTGACAGTCATTGCCTCCCGTACACTCTTTCCCTTCACTAGCTCCGTAGCCATACTGCTAGTAGCTACAGCAGCACCGCAACCAAAAGTTTTAAACTTTACATCGCGAATGATCTGATTTTCGTCAATGTCCAGATAAATCCGCATGATGTCGCCACACTTAGCATTACCTACCGTCCCCATTCCGCTGGGATTTTCGATCTCTCCTACATTCCTGGGATGTTCAAAATGGTCCATAACCTTTTCTGTATACATGATTTTTCTCCTGTCTGTCTCTTTGGCTCCTTATCGTTTCTGTTTCTTTATAAAATCCTCATACAACGGAGACATATTCCGTAATCGCTCCACAATCTCCCGAATGCTATCCACCACAAAATCCATCTCTTCCTTCGTGTTTTCTTCACTCATCGTCAACCGCAGAGAACCATGAGCAATCTCATGAGGCAATCCGATGGCCAACAACACATGCGAAGGATCAAGAGAGCCGGAAGTACAAGCCGATCCACTAGAACCACAGATTCCCTTGCTATCCAGCATAATCAGTAATGATTCTCCTTCAATAAACTGAAAGGCAAAATTGGCATTGTTGGGCAGACGGTTCGCACGTCCTCCATTGATTCGAGTATAGGGAATCTCCTCCATCACTCGCTCCATCAGATAATCCCGCAATTCACTCTCATGCTTTGCCCGCTCCTCCATCGTGGAAAGCGCCAGCTGTGCCGCCTTTCCCAATCCCACAATTCCTGGCACATTTTCCGTACCTGCCCGACGTTTACGCTCCTGTGCACCGCCATGTAAAAAGGATCGAATCTTCACTCCTGTGCGAATATAGAGAAATCCCACACCTTTAGGACCATTAATCTTGTGGCCGCTGGCACTCATCATGTCGATATGAAACTCATCCACATGAATAGGAAGATGACCGTAAGCCTGCACAGCATCCGTGTGAAACAAGATACCATGCTCCCTGGCAATCTCTCCAATTGCACGAATCGGCTGAATTGTGCCGATCTCATTGTTGGCAAACATAATCGAAATCAGGATTGTGGTAGGACGAATCGCCTTTTTCAGCTCCTCTAACTTTACCACGCCATTCTCGTCCACATCGAGATAAGTCACCTCAAAACCATGCCTTTCCAGATATTCACAGGCATGCAAGATAGCATGATGCTCGATCTTACTGGTAATGATGTGATTCCCCTTTTCGCGGTATGCGTCTGCTGTCGCCTTGAGCGCCCAGTTATCTGCCTCTGTACCGCCACCAGTAAAATAAATCTCCCGCGCCTGGGCGCCGATAGAACCGGCAATAATTTCCCGCGCCTCCTGAACAGCCTTTTTTGCCGGTGTGGAGAAATCATATACTGAGGACGGATTGCCATAGTACTCCGTATAGTAGGGTAACATCGCCTCTGCCACCTCCGGCCGGGTCTTCGTGGTCGCGGCGTTATCCAGATAAATTATCTTTCTCATCTATCAAAATCCACCTTTCCGGAAAATATTTTTCACATTAATCAGTATATCACCTAATTCATAGTATTTCAATATGAAATTGACAAATAACGCTTTTCTTCTGCCAAGAATCCGGATTCCTCACCGTCTCCAGATTCTCATTCCACAATGGCATTGCAAATAACCCCGAAACCATTTCTCCACATTACTACTGTCAGTATATTCACAATTGTTTGGATTGCTATTAATTTTGCCTTATTCTCTCATTATAGTCGATTCCCTATCTCTTGACAAGCACAAAGCCGTCGTTCTACATCCTGGATTATTTCATATAATGTAATAATTTCCCCTTCTGGAGCCGCCATGATTTCCATCTCTGAGCTTTCTCCTAAAAAACGAGCGTTTCTTACTGGTACTATCCTTTTAACCGGAACTGGCCTTTCCTGCCGGGTACTGGGGTTTTTTTATCGTATTTTTTTGTCCCGAACTATTGGCGCCGAGGGACTTGGCATTTACAATATGGTGCATCCCATCTTTGGCATATGCTTTGCCCTCTGTGCCGGCTCCATCCAGACTGCCCTTTCCCAACATATTGCCTCCCATGTAGATAAGGGCCGCTCCATCTTCCGCACGGGTATTGTTATCTCCATGACCCTGTCTTTTGTATTGGCTTTTCTTATTTGTCGTCACGCAGAGTTTCTGGCAACCGTTGTGTTAATGGAACCCCACTGTTTTCCTTACCTGCCAGTAATCGGAATCTCCGTTCCTTTCGCCGCTTTTCACGCCTGCATCAACGGTTATTATTATGGAATGCAAAAATCGCATGTTCCGGCTTTTTCACAAGTTGCTGAACAACTTGTTCGTATGGCAGTAGTTTTTTTGATCGCCTCGTCCTGGCTCCGCGCTGGTTATACCATTACTGTCATGCTGGCTGCTTATGGACATCTGATCGGTGAAGCCGCCTCTGCCGCCTTTACTCTTTTATGCTTTTTTTTGTTTCCTCCTCAAAAGAAAAAAGCCAGGGAACCTTTCCTTTCCCCTGGTACTGCTGCTCCTCTCATGGCTTTGGCCTTCCCTCTCATGGGAAATCGTTTGGTACTCAATCTTCTATCTAGCGCTGAGGCAATCTGGATTCCCAGTCGTCTACAAATGTCCGGACTGAAACCAGCAGAAGCTTTTGCTACTTATGGCGTTTTGACCGGTATGGCACTGCCCTTCATCCTTTTTCCTTCCGCCATCACTAATTCTCTGGCGGTTCT
>CAJUGG010000113.1 GCA_910585995.1 uncultured Lachnospiraceae bacterium | reverse complement strand
GCTGTTCTATCCGTTACTGTTTTAGGTCGCTTTTTGTTAAAAGCTGTTCTCAAAAAATCTTAATTCTTAAAGAATTTTCGAAGACTTTTCAAAGCACTATTCAATTATCAAAGTTCATGTGTTGCCTGCTCGCTCTCGCGACGGCTTTAATAGCTTATCAAATCTTTTCGAGTTTGTCAACTACTTTTTTCAACTTTTTTAGATTTGATTTTACTTACTGTCCCGCTGTTCTCGCGGTCAGCTTGATTATAATAGCATTGCTGCCAGGAAATGTCAACACCTTTTTTATATTTTTTTTAGATTTTTTACGGATTATTTTTCTACATATTCATCAGCCATATCATCCCCAGTAATAACAGCAGGTTATGGTCATACAGATAGGAAAGCAGAAGGCTCTGGTGCACCGTCTCAGATAAACTGTTCCACACTGGGGTGAGGCTAAATACAGGTAAGATCAATAAAAACAGCCAGACGAAGAGCACCTGCAAAAAAGCACCAATCCCTGCGCCCAATGCGCGGTTGGTAAAACTAAGGGCAGGCACTTTGACCAGCATCTGTAAAAACATCACCACCACACGCAGTGCAAGCCGTACGACGATATAAGTCACCACAACCGCCAGAATCCGGGCTACAAACACTTGTGCATAATGTTCTGCTTCTTCTTCCAGTCCGCTGAGTAGCAGGATCATATAAAATTCACTGTCCGGTCCGGCTAGTTTCTCAAGCGGCAGCAAATCCGGCAGGATGCCCTCGATAAATTTTGCCACGTACGGAGACGAGATATATACAATCAAAATCGCCGCTACTGAAGCCAGTAGCGACAATCCTTTTTTCACAAATCCTTTACGGTATCCGTCCACAACGCCAAATCCTATAAATATGATGCAAAGTATATCTCCCAGATTCATCCCTATATCCTTCTTTCTTTAGTTCCGCAACTCCCCTCCCAAGCCCCTTCATCTGGGAGCATTTTCTGCCGCATCCGCGTCGGCAAATCCTCCCTGGGCTTGTCCGGTCCGTTGCTGTTTTTTTATAGCTTACTATTTTAGGTGTATTTGATCTGTTCTTGATGCATGCATGACAATATAATAACTTTTTCCAGACATGGTATACAGATTGGAGATGGACTCGTCAAATTCTGCCTGAAAAAATTCCTTTCCCCGGTTATTTAACATGATACAAGAAAATTCATTATAGATTAAAATATTTTCACCGGAAAATTTCAGCGTGCGATAATCCAGGTCAAATTCCGTATCGAACATCAGTTTTCCCACAAGATCATAGACCTGAAGCCGATATGCCTGTTCTTCTCCTTCTAACACTAGGCCAATCTTATCCTGTGAGTAAAAGACGCTACTGATCTCACTCTCCACCGGTATCGTCGCCACAGGTTCCGGAATCTGTGCACCTGCATAGATCAGCAGCTGGCTCGTACCCACCGCAAAGCAGTGACTCTCATCTAAATACTGCACGCAAGGCATCACTTCCCCTGAGATCACGGCGGAAGATACCAGATGATCTTCATAATTCTCCCCTACCGAATCAAAATTATAAAAAGCCAGACAAGTATTGACCACACCGCCCTGCACCTGCAAAAGCGTCACTGCCAGCTTGGTCGCGTCTGCACTGATGGACATTCTAAGAGGATATCCCACATCCTGAAGTTCAAATTTAGAATCCACCAGCTCCTCTCCGCTTTTATTATAAAGATTCAGGCGCATCACATCTCCGTCTTCCAAAAGGGCTGCCAGTACTCCCTGAGCAGACACTACCACCTGACGGATGGGAAGTCTTGTGGTCAGCGTGCTTAAAAGTCCTGTCTCGTCAAAGATCATGGCCTGTGTCCCGTTCTCATCCGCCAAAGCCACGCTGCCCTGACATACATCGATGATGGGACTTTGCATATTGTAAGTCTCACTCCAGACCAGCTTGTTATTGGCATCCACACAGGAGATCCCGTCTTTGCTGTATTTGAGCACATAGTGTAAAAATTCTGTATACTGCGTGGTCATGGTATCTATACGGTCAAAACTTTTGATCACTTCATAACTGTCATACGTACGATGCTGAAGGCCGAACTGAAGACCAAGAATACAGAGAACAGCCGCCACAAACACACCTGCCGCTATACACAGGTTGCGAATCCTGTGCATATGGAGATTCTTATGAAAGGTATCCATATCCGTATCTGTATTTGTATTCTGCTGTTTAAATATCTGTATACTCATGGTTTTCTTCCTTTTTCCCATCAGGGAAGTAAAATAATCTCTCCCACATAGATGATATCGCCGTCATCCAATCCATTAAGTTCACAGATCCTGCGCACCATATCATCTGTACCATATCTCGCTCTGCTGATCTCTAACAGCGTGTCCCCTTTTTTGATCTCATACCTTTGGGGTTCCGGTGCAGCTTCTTCCTGCGGGGCTGCTTCCGGAACTTCTTCTGGCACCGCTTCTTCTGCAGGCTCTTCTTTTGGTGCTTCCTCTGGCTCCTCTGCAGGCTCGTCCTGCGTCTCTTCTGCAATGGCTGCCTGCTGATTTTCCTGTAATACCACTTCTTCCATAGAAGGAGTGTCGTCCACACCTTCTTGTCCATCGTTGGCAGGGACTGCCATAACGGCCTCTGTAGGTTCCTCTGCTTCCTGCGGTTCCTCTTCTAAGCTTTCCGAGATCTGGTGAATCGCAGTCTCCATATTGGACATCCTGTCATAATTGTTGACCAAAGTGATCCCGATAACCAGAATCACCATCACCAGAAACATACAGGAAGTATACAAAAAAGCCATCATCTTTTTCTGGGTAGTCTGCTCTTTCTTTTCCTGCATGGCACTACGGAATCTGGCTGCTGCCCGGTCTTTGAGCACGCCTTCCGGCTCAATACCCATACCGCCCTTTTTCTGGCTCATATAAGCCTGCATCGGATCATTTTTTTCATAATACAGATAATAGCCGCTAAGAGGAGCCAGTCCTTTTTCTTTGCGCATATAAAAGACTTCTTCTCCATCTAACACATCTGTCTGGAAAAAGGTATAGATACTTTTAGAAAAATTTCGTGCATGGAGGCTTCGGATCTCTTCGGTCAAGACAGGCGGGAAGCCAGGATTTGCCATATACCAGCCTATCACTTCCTGCCCTTCAAACCAAGTTTGAACTTCTTTAAAAATATCACGCCAGTGCTCATGGGTAAACCAGTTCTTGATCTCCTGACCCATATCCACTTCCACAGCGCCTTGAATATAGACTCCAAACTCCTCCTCCACTCTCCCCACCAGAACTGCTGTCTTGATACAGGTCAGATTACTTTTGGCCATCTGATGCAGATACGTATATACATAATCTTCGATAAGCACCTTTGGACCCGTACCCGGTTCCCCAATCTGACGTACATTTTTCGGAAGCTTCCTTTCCTCTTTCGCATCTTTTCGCTCTAATAATTCCATAGATCTTTTCAACCTCCGTTCTGCCTACATGGTAACACAGAAAAGAGAGATGTTTTGACGAAACGCGTAGGGAAGGCTTTGCTTCTTATCGACAAGTTTCTGTCAATTCAGGTATTTCAAAGGATTTACCTGAGAACCATTGATCAAGATCTCAAAATGCACATGGGGTCCGGTACTTCTTCCAGTGTTGCCGCTTAGTGCAATCCTCTGGTTCTGATCCACTTTCTGTCCGTTTGACACCAGAATCTTGCTCAGATGCGCGTAGCGGGTCTGTCTGCCGTCCGGATGGCTTAAGGTGACACAATATCCATAGCCGCTGGACCAGCCCGCACTGACCACTGTACCGCCGCAGGAAGCTCGAACAGAAGTTCCTACCGGTATTGCCCAGTCAATGCCTTTATGCATCCGGCCCCAGCGCATCTTAAAGGTGGAAGTCAGGGTGCCGCCGGTGATGGGCTTGATATAGGTAGGCGGCGTCTGTGTCCCTTTTTCGATAATCTCCGGCACCGGCTCCACCGTTACATTCTCTGCGATGATCTCACGCCCTGTCTCTGTCTGATTCTTCAGGTTACTTAAGACTGTCACTTCATGATGCCCTGGTGATGGCTCCTGACGCACCACGCGCTCTGTAGTATACCAGCTATCATTCTCGATATACTGTGTCTCTGCCATAAAATCTTCTTCATAAGTTGACTGCACAGAAGAAGCAATGGACAGCTCCGGCTCCGGCACACTGATGATGATCTCATCTCCGATCTGCAGCGTGGCATCCCTGGTAAGCCCCGGATTGAGCGCAAGCACTTCATCCACCAGATATCCCCGGCTGTTGGCAATCACTGACAGGGTATCCCCGGCCGCCACTTCATAGGTCTGATTCTTTTCTTTTTCTTTGGTCACAGATTCAATAGCTTCTGAGAGTTCTGTCAACTGGCTCTCATCTATGTATGCCTCTGCGATCTCCACCTTTTCAAAAAAATCCAGTGCTTTTAATCCATCCCCTTCTGGGATCTCTCCTTTGGGTATGACCTGAATGGTAAATGCATTCAGTTCCCGGCTGGTATCTGAGATCACCTCCACCTGAAACATGCCGTCCGGATCATAGGGCGCAAGGGCCGCAGTCAGCAGAGCTTTTACCTCATCCATACTGGCCAGATTAACCGTAAATTCATTGACTTTTACCAGATAATATTTTTGTTTGGCAGTCTTTACCTTTTCCTGCATCAGATCATAGATCACACTTTGCAGCTCTTGCTGCCCCAGGGTAGAACCCACCAGTTTATCCACCTGTTGAAAATCACAGTCCACATTGGCCAGTACAAGCCCATTGGTCTCTCTGGCAATCCGGGCGCGGGCATCCAAAAACGCCTGCTCCACCACCGCTGGCTCTGACACTGCCCCGATCACTTCCTGATCCAGCAGGACTTCGCAATACATCGTCTCCATTCCATAAGTCTCTCCCAGGATAGGGACAAAACACAACAGCACCACGCAGCATCCCATAGCTGTCATGGCATATCTTAACTTGAAACTTTTCCCGAATAAGTTTTTTCTTTGCATGTACGTCTTTTCTTCTTTCCTTTCGTGCCGGATCTGCGGACGGAATACCCAAAGCTGCCTGCCCGTTTCCCAAGTTCAAAATATTCTCCATGGGAATAAGTAATCAGTCCCGCCTGATTCAGCGCAAATCTACCATTCTTGTCCATGTACTTGTCTTCGATGGTCACATGCACCACCTCTGCTAAAAACAAGTCATGACTGCCAAGCGGCTTCACTTCTGTCACTTTACATTCTATATTGACTGGACTCTGTGCAATGCCAGGTGTCCGTACTTTTTGAGAAGGCAGTTCCTCCAGATGCATCTCCTTAAATTTATCCACAGTCTTCCCCGAACGGACACCACAAAAATCCAATGCAAACACCAGTTCTTTTGTCGCCAAATTAATCACAAATTCTCTGGTCTCTTTTAAAATCTCATACGAATGGCGCTCTTTACGGACAGATATGGATACCATAGCAGGCGAAGAACAGACCGTCCCGGCCCACGCAACTGTGATAATATTCGCCTTTTCCCCCGGCCTCTGACAGCTTACCATCACTGCCGGCAAAGGATAGAGCATATTTCCTGGCTTAAAACTCTGTTTTGCCATCTAGATAGAATCCTCCAACATAAAAATAGAAAAAGCAGCTGCCGTATGACTCGTCGGCATTTGCTTTTTCCATTTTACGCATATTCTATCCATTTGACAAGGTATAATCAGAAATTTCACATTTTCTATATAACAGTTCAGCCATCAAGAAGCATACTCTTTTAAGATCTGCTCTAATGCCGCACCGCTGCTGGTATGACAGCGTACCACTTCGATGTTTTTACGCTTCGCTTCATCCACCGCGGTCTTAACCATCTTATGAGAAACGGTATTGGTAAATAATATAAATAAGTCTGGCGTTCCCATCTGTTTATTGAGGCAAGCCGACATCTGCGTAAACACTTTGGCTTTGCAGCGATAATTTTTACAGATCTTCCTGTACTGACAGACCATCCGGTCATGTCCCCCCACAATTACAACACTCACACCTAGCACCTCCTATAGTTAGTTTCGACTAATTAGTTATCACTAACTCATAATAACAGATAATATAGAATAAAGCAATATTTTCATTGATAAAAAATCTCAATAAGCACAGAGCCTGTTAATCCAGGCCATAAGCAACCAGCGAATCTCCTTCCCTGACTGCAAGTCCTGCTGTATAATAAAATACCCTTCCGTCACCTTCTGCATAAAACTCCTGTATTTTATTTCCAAATACGTCTTCCAGATACCCTAGAAGCTGCCCCCTGCTCACTGATTCATCTTCTTTGATCTGAGGATACCAAAGACCTGCTTTCTCACTTTCCAGATAGACTGTATGCTCATAGACCTTCGGTTCATATTCCACTTTTTTCTCATCTGACTCGTACATTCCCAGATGCTTAAGAAGCAGAGAGATATTTCTTTTATGTCCTGTAACCCACTCTTTTTTGCAGAAGCCGCCGTATCCCCGCTCCAGTAGAAGTCCTGGTACACTGCATGCATGAGCTGCATAGCTGTATTCCCCTTTGGTCGCCTTGGATGCAATCAGATAAGGTACATCCAATGCTTTGGCCGCAGCAAGAGACTCTTTTACCACCTTTTCTGCTGTGGGATAAAACAGACATGGTGACAATCGCTCATTCACGCTTCCTCCATGTAAATCCAATACAAAGTCAACCTTGGGAAAGATCTCTTTTACAAACCAGTCTGCAAGCCGCTCACCGACAGTTCCATCTTCTCTGCCTGGATAATCCGCATTGAGGTTAAAACCATCCTCCGGCAAAGTCCTCCAGTGCTGTTTTAAAAACCCACTACTGTTCACACAGTGCAAAAAGATCAGATTCCCTTTTAGCTTTTTTGGACAAATCTCTTGTGCTGCCTGGATCACTGCCGGTGTTCCATTGTATTCTCCTGCATGAATCTGAGCAGTGACAAGCACAGTCCTTCTTGGCTCGATGCCGCAGATTAACGTAGCAGGAAGTTCATAGTCTTCCATATTCGGCTTTAACATTCCCTGCCATTTCTCACCGAGCTTTAATTGTTGTCCACATATATTCCACATCTTATCTCCTCATTTGTCAGACATCTGCTGCCTCAATGGCTGCATCTGCACCACTCCCCATCGCCGCACCGACAAGCATCGGCGCATCATTAATTCCATTGCCGGCAAACATTACGCTTCCATATCTTTCACGTATTTTCTGTAACTCGTTAAATTTATCTTCCGGAAGCAATTTTGCATGTATCTCATCAATACCCGCTTCTTCTGCCACCACTTTGGCGACAGCTAATGACCAAAAAAGTAAATGCGGTCAGAACAGAAGCCGTTCCGGAAATTCTCAAATCGCAAAAGCACCCAGTGTGGCAATACACATTAAAAAATTCTCGTCAAATATCTGCCCTTTTTTCATATTTCTGCCAGCTGTCATAAGCACTTTTCCACCCAGCATCAGATAAGAGACGATAAAGATTGGCAAAAGCCTGATATCCGATTCTTCCAGACCTCCAATGTGAATGGTCAAAAAGCCCACCAGAAATTCAGCTGCTCCGCCCAAAATCATAATCAGAGGTCTGTATTTTTCCGAAATTGCAGATGACTTCTCCCCTTTTTTCGCCTCTTTTTTTACCTCTTCTTTAGGAACCACGGTAATGCCATCTTCCATCGCATCAATCGCTTTTTGAATTGAGGGAATTAATACATCCGGCCGATTCGCAGAAAGACGAATCTGCTTATTTGCATATGCCACAGACGCATATTCTACTTCCGGCATCTGACGAATTTTAGCCTCTACTTTCGCTGCACAGTTAGCGCAATCTAATCCTTTCAGAATATAGACACGCTTTTCCATCTTTTCATCTGGCATCACACAGTTACATCTTGCCAGAGATTCCCCACACACATCGCAATACTCCACATGAGGATTGCAGATTTCACAATCGCCATCCTCATGATGGCCGTGATCATGACTATGGCCGTCGTTATGGTCATGGTTATGTGTAGATGCATGCTTATGCTCATGCATCAAAATATCCTCCTTATCTGTTATTCAGCCCTTCTAGCCAGCGCATCCTCGCGGCTCCATGCCTCTGTCAGCTCTTTCAGTCTCTCAAAATTGGCTGTCTCATCATATACTTTCATCACGGAACCCAAGTCCTCATAATTATAAGCGTTGACATAGATCCCAGTGGCTAATGCATACTGCTCATCATATTCTACTTTATTTTTGGATATCCAGTATCCTTGTGTCATCTGAAATGCTCTGCCATTTTCCCGAAATTCTTCTGCATATCCAGTAATCGCATTGTACATAGCTGCAAAAGAAGGGCCGATGATCGAACTGTATTTCCCCGCGACATAAAACAATGTTTTGTCTGCAAATAAATCTTTATTTGTCATACTGTAACAATCAATTACACCCTGCCTGATCCCTTCTTGCCGAAAAATATCCACCATACTGTACATGCTGAACATCGAAAGTGCAAAATCATAGTCGGTGCTTCTCAACTCTTCCTCTGCACTTTGTGCAACATCCTCTCTTGTGGTATAGCCTGGAAAAATGGTCAGGTTCGCTTCTCCCATGGTCAGTTTTACCGGCACTTCTGTGACTGCCAGCTCCTCTGTACTCTGTTCAAGATCACCAAAATATCTGACAAATACATCCAGCGCACCCACCGAACGAACTCTGTGCATCTCATTTCCTATGCTTGCACCGCCCGTAAACAAGATATACGAATCTCCCTCCATCTCCTTGATAAAGTATTCTGCCATATCTGCTCCGGCCCGATACTCAATCTCATTGCCAGGTCCCACCACTCCCAGAAAATAGGGATTGTCTGCGACGGCTTCATATGTTTCTTCAGATACCGTACCGGAAGCCATCAGGTAATACATCCCTTTGGATTCACAATAAGCAACTTCTTCTTCCAAGTCATAAGTGATAAAAGACAATATCCCTTCTACTCCCTGTGCATAGGCCTCTTCGAGAAATCTCATCTCATCTTCTGCACTGCGGATGGTATAAGAGTAACAAAATTCCACTTCTGGAAAACATTTTTTGATATATCCCGTCAGATAATCGCGAAATGTGATCACTTCGTCATCCATCACATCATACACGGCCACACCAATTTTATGTACGGCTGCTGTCTGTGTATCCGCGTCATCCGAAGGAATATCCGTTCTGTTCTGTGTGTTTTGACAGCCCCCCACACAGAATACAAGCATCGCAGCGATCAGGATAGAAACCAACCTTTTCACTGTTTTTCTCCCTCCTTCACAAAAAGATGACAAGCCACCTCATGTCCTGGAATCAGTTCTTTTAACGTGGGACGCACTTGTCTGCAAATATCCATACATTGCCCGCAGCGATCCTGAAACGGACAGCCTTCGGGAACATCCAAAGGACTTGGAGCCTCACTTTCTATACTTTCAATCTTTTTGGAAAAATCCATATGGATGTCAAAAACTGCCCCCATCAATGCTTTTGTGTAGGGATGTGCGGCATGGGTATTCAATAGTTCTGCCGGAATGACTTCCACAATATTTCCCAGATACATCACGGCTATCTGATGCGCAAAAGACTGAATCAGTCCCAGATCATGGGCAATAAATCCAATCGCAATCTGTTTTTCCTTCTGCAGTTTTACTATCAGTTCAATAATGGTCTTCTGCACCGATACATCCAGTGCACAGGTCGCCTCATCCATCACGATAATCTCTGGTTCGAGCACAATCGCTCTCGCAATCGCAATACGCTGTCTTTGACCACCACTCATATTGTGAGGATACCGATCAGCAAATTCTCCAGGCAAGTCCACAAGTTCTAAATATTTACGCGCCATAGCGTCTTTTTCTCTTTTATGAATCCGGCCAAAATTCAAAAGAGGCTCGCAGATAATATCCCGAATCTTCATCTTGGGATTGAAAGAACCGGACGGATCCTGAAACACCATCTGAATCTTCTGCCGGTTCTGCCGCAGTACTTCTCCTTTCATCCTGGTGATATCTTTGCCGTGAAACAAAATCTCTCCCTCTGTAGGAGTGTCCAGAGATACTAGAAAACGCATAAATGTACTTTTTCCACATCCCGACTCTCCCACCAATCCTAGAGTCTTTCCTCTATACAGTCTTAGATTGACATCATTACATGCCACCAGAGTTCTGTTATTGGATGCCAAAAACCTGCGTGTCACATGTTTTGCATCTAAGATCAGGTCTTTTTCATCAAACATAACGCACACCTCCAAGCGACGGTACTGCCTCCAGCAAGCCTTTGGTATAAGTGCTTTCGGAATGATGGAGAATCTGTTCACGATCACCTGCATCCACCACTTCTCCGTCTTTCATCACCACAATCTGATCCGCCATGTAAGCAGCCACACCCAGATTGTGTGTCACGATAATAATACTGGTCTTATATTCGTCCCGAAGTTCCATCATCTGACGGACAATCTGCGCCTGTGTCGTAACATCTAATGCACTCGTCGGCTCATCTGCCAACAGCAGCTTCGGCTGAAACGTCATAGCCATCGCAATACCGACTCTTTGTCTCATACCACCAGACAATTGAAAAGGGTAACTTTTCATAATGTTGTCTCCACTTGGCAGCCGCATACGCGCAAGCATCTGAATCCCTTTTTCCCATGCATCCTTTTTAGAAATATCCTCATGGGTACAGATATATTCTACAAACTGTTTCCCAATGGTTCTCGTCTGGTTGGTCATTGCACCGGAATCCTGAAAGATCATAGAAATCTCCGTTCCTCGAAGCTTCCTCCATGTTTCCCTTGTATTGGATAACAGAGATTTCCCCTGGAACAAAATATCACCCTCTGTTACTTTTCCGCCTCCTGCTAAAAGCCCAAGGACTGCGCGGATCACTGTTGTCTTACCGCTTCCGCTCTCTCCTACGACGCTACAGATCTCACCCTGCCTCAGATGAAGATGGAAATTTTTGACCGTTGGTCGGTTTTTATAAGATATCGTAACATCTTTTAATTCCAGCATATCCATCTCCTCCTTATTCATCTCTGGGATCAAGTACATCCCGCAGGCTGTCTCCAAACAGATTAAACACTACCACAACAAGAAAAATCGCAAGGCCGGGAAAGAGCATCAGCCAGGGCGCGGAAGACATATAAGCCCTTCCTTCATTCAGCATCAGCCCCCACTCCGGTGTTGGTGCCTGCGCGCCGAATCCTAAAAAGGACAATCCTGCCAGCTCCAACATCATACTGCCAATATCTGTTGCTCCGGTAATCACTAAAGTTGGAAGAGTATTGGGCAACATATATCTGGTCAGGATATAAGGAGTCTTTGAACCAGTGACAATGGCTGCGGCTACATAATCCCGATGTCGTATCTTTAATACCAGACTTCGCGCCAGACGTGCATATTTGGTCCAGCTCACCATAGAGATTGCAAGAACCGCATTTTGAATACTGGCTCCTAACATACCCGCAATCGCGATCGCAAGCACCATCCCCGGAAAGGATACCATCATATCAGAAAAGCGCATAATAACCATATCCACTATCCCGCCAAAATAACCAGCCAAAATGCCCAAAAAAGTACCTATGACAAAGATAATAACAACTACACTAAGTGCCGCCGTCAGAGAGGTCCTGGTTCCATAGATCACACGAGCGAAGATATCTCTTCCTAATTTATCAGTTCCAAACCAATGTTCCCCACTTGGTTTCTGTAAAGCATTGGCCAGGATACCTTCTGTTGGGTCTTGTCCTTTGGATAAAAGCGGAGCAAAGACAGCAACCAGCACAATCAGAAGAACCAAAAAACAGAAAAACAAAAAGGATTGATTTTTCTTCATAAAATTCTTCATGCTCTGATCACCTCTTTTCTCTCATTCTTGGGTCTACAAAATTATAAGAAATATCCACCACAAGATTAATCCCCATATAGATCAGTGCAATCCACAGTACATATCCTTGCACCAACGGATAATCATATGAGGTGATCGCAGATACTGCCAGACCGCCAAGACCTGGATAGGAAAAGATCACTTCCACTACTGCAGTACCGCCCAAAAGTGACCCAATCGACAAGCCCAGCATTGTAATCAGCGGCAGCAGGGAATTAGGAAATACATTCAGCCACAGAATCTTCCATTCCCGGATTCCGCGCGCCCGTGCACCGGTCACATAATCCTGGCTTAATTCTTCTAGTACGGCAGTGCGGACCTGCCTGGTATATTTGGCAGACATGGCAAAGGCCAATGTCACTGCCGGAAGAATGATATTTCGAAATGTAGTATCCGCAGAGACGACCGAAAGCCATTTCAGCTTAACGCAGAAAAAAGAGATCAGCAAAAGCCCCACCCAGAAATTGGGAACTGAGACTCCCAGATACGTAAAACTGCGCACCAGGTAATCAATCCACTTATTTTTATGTACTGCTGCCAGCATACCAAAGGGTATGGATACCAGCAACATCAAAATCATAGACGCAAGCGAAAGCTTGATCGTCGGCCACAGCCTGGAACCAAGAAGTGTCAGAACGGGTTTTTTTAAAGAATAGGAATTTCCAAAATCCCCTCTAAGACAGCTAAATAGCCAATCTCCATACTGCACGAGAAACGGACGGGTAAGTCCCATCTCTTCTCTTGTCTGATTCATCACTTCTTCACTAGGTACAATGCCTGTCGCTGCATACATCGTACGTACTGGATCACCTGGCGCTAAATAGGTCAAAAGAAAGGTCAAAAAACTGATACCGATTAGTACAATTATCATCTGCAACAGCCTTTTTCCCAATTGTTTGATAGACAAATCAATCTCCCCCACTGCTTTTTCTTGTCTTATTTGGGTGCAATCTCATTGGAAAGCCAATAGTAATCCACCGTATGAATATCTGCACCAGTAACTTTTGCTGCGTTGGAAAGGAAGGTACTATTGTAATAACCATGTACCAAAACTGCGCAGTCATTGATCAGGATCTGCTCCATCTGAATCACCAGGTTCGCACGTTCTTCCAGGTCTGTAGAACTCATATACTGATCGTAAAGTGCATCGAACTCATCATTTTCATACCAGCAGTAGTTTGTACCACCACCATTTACGTAAAACTCACTTCCATTGTCTCCACCGTACCAATTTTTCAGAAACGCACTTGGCTCTCCGGTGCCAACCGTCGTCCAGTTGGAATCACACAAATCATATTCACCGGCCTGCATCATATTCCACTCAGTGTCCGAATCGGTGTTCGTGACATTGACATCTATGCCAATCCCCGCCAAGGAGATCTGTATCGCCTCCGCAAAATCACTCAGGCAGCGGTTGGTGTAGGTGATATACTGCAGTGTAATCTTCTGTCCGTCAAGTTCACGGAACCCGTCTCCGTCTGTATCTGTAATCCCTGCATCATCCAAAAGTTTCGCAGCTCCTTCTACATCATAAGTAAATGGATTGACCAGGGATTCATAATCGTAGGAAAGTGTAGAGGGAAGCACTGCGGGTCCATAGGTATACATGCCTCCGACTGTCACATCACAGAGCGTCTGTCCGTCAATGGCCTTAAATACTGCCTGTCTTAACGCTTCGTTTTTGCCCAGAATCCCATTAAAATTCACATAGGCAAAGCCGCTTCTCATACCAGGCGTCTTAGACACATAGAACGCCTCATCCTTTGACAGCTCTTCGAGATCACTTGCGGTTGTAATATTCTCGGTCAGGTCAATATCTCCGGTCTTCAGCGCACTGGCCTTTGTGCTGTCATCTTCGATAAAGAGAATAGATATGCTGTCATAGGGTACTTCTCCATTCCAATAATGTTCATTTTTCACCAGTTCTGAACATTTCGTTGTCTCATCCATCGAAGCAACAGCATAAGGTCCTGTACCAATCACAGAAGTTGCGTCAGCCGTATAATCATGTTCTGCATCAGTAAGATCTCCGCCCACATCTAGGATCGTATAGAACGGGAAACAGAGGATCGAGGTAATATCCGCATAAGGTTCTGCGGTGACAATCGTCACTGCGTTCGCACTGGTATCTGCGGTAATAGAATCCGCCTGCAGATACGTCTCCGGCGTTGAACTTTTTTTCTCGGTTGCACATACGGTATAGAGCCGGTTCAGAGAATCTGCTACCGCCTGCGCATCACATGCATTCCCATTGGAAAATTGTACCCCGTCCCGTATATGAAAAGTCCATGTCTTATGATCATCCGATACTTCGTACTGGTCGCATAAGTTATAGTCCACGGTCAGATCATCCTTAAATTTAAACAGTCCTTCTGTAATCCCATGCCGTATTCCATCCCATGCTGCGTTCTGATATTCCGCAGGGTCATATGAGGTAGAATATACATAACATCCAAAATTCAGATGTTTTCCATCTGTGCTTTCTGCACTGCCGCCTGCAGCGCTGCTGTTATCGGTATCCCCGGAACTTCCGCATCCGGCCAACATTCCCATGACCAGCACGCCAACCAGGCCAAATATTGATATTTTTTTCACAATTTCATTTTTCATGTTACTCTCCTCCTAATCTGCCATTATATTCGTTCAGGCTTCGAAATCGTATCGGGCAGATGTTGTCTTACATACTCTGTAAATTGTCTTGCCTTTGCAGACATCCCGTCTCGTTTCCGCTGTACATACCCAAAGGTGATACTGTTTTCTGTTCCCCGGATTGGGATCCCATGAAGTTCTTTATAAGCGGTATATTCTGGGTAGATCCCACAGCTAATCGTACACAGTTTTGTCTCCATAAGCATCTGCATCATCAGATCCCGATTGCTGAGTGTCAGTACCTGCCTGCGGCGTCTGTAATACTGATAATCCTCAACTCCCTGAAAGATCTGGATACTTAAGTTATCGTATTCATCCTGCATCTGTATGTAATCCAGCTCCCTCAGTTCTTTTACTGTTACAGCGGATGATGAATACAGAGGATTCTTAGGCCCTGTAAACAGACAAGGGCTTAATTGGGCAAGTTCTGTAAATTCCAGATGCCGATACTTTAACATCTGACGAAAAACTGTCATTTGTTTTTCATCCACATGAACAAATCCAAGATCTGCCGTATGTCGGTGTACCATCTGAAAGATCTCTTCCATACTGCACTCGGTATATTGTACATTCATCTGAAATTTCAGCTCATCGATCGAAAACCTCTTTAGTAAATATGCCAAATAATCGTTGGAATTTGCTGCAATACACAGAATCTGTACATCGCCGCCTTCTTGTACATTCTGTATCTTGCCGGCTTCCACAAGCACCCGACAGGCACATTCATACACTTTTCTGCCGGCCTGTGTCACCTCAACCCCTCTTGATTTTCGTTTTAACAACTCAATCTGAAGCTCTGCCTCTAATGTCTTAATCGTCTTACTGATATGAGGCTGTGAGGTATACAGTATCTCCGCCGCCTTTTTAAAGCTGCCGCTGTCCACACTCACCACAAAATATTGTAGTTGTTTTAGATCCATTTTTTCTCCTTCGCCCAAGCTCTCACCACACATGCCTGTCATATACAATAAAATCCACGTTCTGCAAGTATTTTATTGTCATGAAAAAAGCAGCCTGTCATCTTACAGGCTGCACATTCTCTCGTTACACACGTGAACAGACACCGGAAATATTTTCCGGCATTTTTTTACACTGCTATTTAAGAGTTCTTATCGGCCGTAAGACACACTTATTCATTGCAAGCAGTTCTCCTGACTCCAGATCATCATCCACACAGGCCTTCCCAACTTACGTCAGTGGCATCTTCTGTGCGGACTCCCTGTCACAGTGGCGGGACCGTACCGGATTTGCACCGGTTTCTCTATGAATCCTTTCGGAACTTGCAACATCCAGAATCACTTCCGGGATTTTCAACATTAAAATTATATAACAATTCTCGATCTTTGTCCACGTTTTCCGACGATCTCAGGTATTTCTATTCATTATATCTCATCTGGCAAACCAGGACTCCAACACCTCTGCATCCTTTTGTACCACATAGCCGCTTCCTCCTCTTCCTTTTACATCTTCCACCATATTGATCAAAAGAATGGGCCGCTCCTGCTCTTTTTCCGGTGTAAAGACTGCAAACCACCCAAGCTCTGTCCCGCTGGTATCCTCTTTGGAATCTTTGATTTCCGCTGTCCCCGTCTTCCCAGCCAGCAAGATATCCTCTCTGTGCGCACCATATCCTGTCCCATGAGGATCATTAACCACTTTTTTTACACCCTCTAACACCTGTGCCGCCGTCTCTTCTGAAAATGCCCCTGGTATCCAATACTCTGCATTAGCCTCTGGCTGCCAGACCAGATATGGCTTAATCATATTACCCTCATTGCAAAAGGCCGTGTAGATGCACGCTAGATGCAGAGGATTTACCAGCATCTGTCCCTGTCCATATCCGCTGTCCGCAAGCTGCACTTCTGTCTCAATATGCTCTCCATTAGAATACTGCGAAGGCGCCATCTGGATCTCAAAAGGAACCTGTTCCCCAAATCCAAGCCCTTGCAGCGATTCTTCCAGCTCTTCTGCACCAATCTTAAGTGCCGCTTTTGCAAAATAGATATTATCCGAATAAATCAGTGCATTCTCCAGCACCACTGGCTCATAAGCATGAAGTGTCGTCACATAATAGCTGCCCCAGGAAGCATCCTTCTGCCAACTAAGACCCACATTGCCATAATCCTCTGCTGGGTCCACCGCCCCACAGGACAGGCCTACAGCCGCTGTCACCGGCTTAAACGAAGATCCAGGACAAAAAGTCTGCCGAAAACGATTATACATCGGCTGTGCCTCATCCTCATTAAGCGCCGTCCACTGCTCAGAAGACAGACCCAGGATAAAATCATTGTTATCATAGGAAGGTGTACTCAGAAGTGCCAGCACCTCCCCCGTATACGGATTCATGGCAACCGAACAGCTCTCATCCTGTCCAAACTGCGCATACAGCGCCTGCTGAAGTCCTGCGTCAATCGTCAGCTTCACATCCTGTCCATGCTGCACCGGAATCGAAGCCCACTCTTTCACCTGCTCTCCGTCCTCATCCGTCACATAGATCCTACATCCATTCTGTCCTTTTAACTCCTTCTCAAACAGTCCTTCCATTCCATTTCTTCCAATGACGCTGTTAGCTGTATATCCCTCCCCTGCATGTTTCTCCAGATCCTCTGCAGTCACATTCTGCACATAACCCACCAGATGCGCTGCTGCATCTTTCAGAGGATACGAACGCACCTCTACATCCGAGATCATCACTCCAGGGATCTCCAGGAGCTGCTCCTGCCTTACTTTCTCCCGTTCGATCTCCTCATCTGGCTCTAAAGGAATCAGCCATTCAATCTCATCAATCTTAGGAACAGTCTTAAGCGGCACAAAATAATCCTCTTTCACCCACTTCGCTGACAGCTTTTTTTCCACGTCCTCCGGCTGCATCTCCAAAAGCTCCGCCACCTCTTTAACTGCTGTCTCTCGATCCTCAAGCTTCCCCGGCACAATCCCCACCGAAGACGCCGTCCCGGCTCCCGCTAGTATCTGGTCATTCCGATCCAAAATCTGTCCCCTCTTGGCCTCCGTCACGGATACTCTCACCCGATCCGTCTTCCGAAGTCCAGGCAAAATCAGGCCATCCTCCCAGACCAATCCATACCCTTCTTCCCCCCTGCGAAAAAGTGCCTCATTCTCAAAACTCACTTCCCCCGCCACGGTATCAAAAGTCGTATGATAAACAACCGCCTCCCGTTCCTTATCATAGCCTGTAATCTCCACCACCAGATCCCGCACTTCTATCCCTTCATAAATCGCCGAGTTGCGACTTATAAACGCTTCTTTCTCCACACCCCCTGATGCATTTACATCCAATAGCTCATACATCTTCTCATACTCCCCCTCCTCCACATAATCCATATACTCAGACAGCAGCTCCTCTGGCTTCTTAAGTCCCCTCTCCCGATTCCAGATCAAAAACCCCCACACTCCAGCCCCAATCACCAAAATCCCCGCAAAAACAGCCACCATCCCCAAGATCAATTCTTTATACCCTCTTCTCCTGCCCCTGTTTCTCCTTCTCATGTCAGAACCTCCATACTCTAATCATTTCCTATATCCTACGCTTGTAAGGTTAAAAAGTCAACCCTATACTCTTTTTGGTATTTACCAGACTATTTGTTCTCCTTACGGTTACTGAAACCATTTAATGATGTAGCGGCAGGCGCCTCCTCGCCCTCCCAGGGAGTATCGCAATGCAAAGCGCCCGGTCCTGCCAAAGCCTTGGCTGAACCGGGCACTTTGTATTGCACCACTCTCGTTCCCTACCCAAACACTACCTTCTCAATCTCTGTCTCTTTCCCATACCCCTTTCTCTCTAAGATCTCTCCAAGCACCTCCTCCCATTCCTCTTTACTCACTTCTACCACCACCTGATTCTTCAAGACCAACCGGCAGCCAAGCCCCATTCTCTCTGTCGGCTCTCCTGTCACCCGATATGGCACCTGCATCTGAAAGACTCCCAGATCTGTCAGCACATTGATCATCCGATACACGGTCGCGATCCCAATACTCTTATCTGTTTTTGCCGCCTGATAATAGATCTCCTTGCAACAAGTACATTCATGCGCAAACACAATATCCAATATCAGTTTTCTCTGGCGTGTAATGCGCAGGCCTCTCTGCCTGAGTAGCTCAAGGATCTCCTCCTTTGTCCGGGCTGCCCGAATCAATCGTTCATCCTGCACTTGGAGCATCCTCCGCTACAGCCTGCACAACTCTTCCCAGATCTTTTATCCTTCCAGATACAGTGCACAGCATTGACAATAATGACACCTACAAAAATGCCTACAACTACTGTTCCCATCACACTTTCGCCATTCCTTTCAAATGCACCTTTAATTTTCCATCCTGTTTATAAGGCCGCACCAAAAGCCATACAAAAACTGCCACCAGCAAAAGAGCCACTACAAATCCAATACCTATCGTTCCAGTTGTTAAAAATGTACCAATCTGGTAAATACACAGGGATACACAATACGCCAGCAGACACTGATAACCGATGGCAAACCAAGTCCATTTTGCGTTGTTCATCTCCCGTTTAATCGCGCCAATCGCCGCAAAGCAAGGCGCACACAGCAGGTTAAATACTAGGAAACTGTAAGCCGCTACTGTCGTATACGTCCCGGCTAATGTCCCCCAGATCTCCTCGCCCTCTTCAGAGACCTCAGCAAAGCCATACAGGACGCCAAACGTACCTACGACATTTTCCTTTGCCACAAGCCCTGTAATCGCTGCCACTGCCGCTTTCCAGTCTCCCCATCCAAGCGGAATAAAGATCCATGCAAATGCATTGCCGATCGCTGCTAAGATGCTGTATTCCATCTCTGCATCTTCCAACATCCGAAACTGTCCGTCTACCCAGCCAAAATATGTCGTAAACCATATCACAATCGTGGACAATAAGATAATCGTCCCGGCCTTTTTGATAAAGGACCAGCCTCTCTCCCACATGCTTCTAAGCACATTGCTCACAGTCGGCATATGATATGCCGGAAGTTCCATGACAAAAGGCGCCGGATCTCCTGCAAACATCCTCGTCTTCTTTAAGATAATGCCGGAGCACACAATCGCTGCGATTCCTACAAAATAAGCGCTCGGTGCCACCCAGGATGCCCCGTCAAAAAGCGCACCTGCAATCAGCGCAATGATCGGAAGCTTGGCACCGCAAGGGATAAATGTTGTAGTCATAATCGTCATCTTACGGTCGCGGTCATTTTCGATCGTTCTTGAAGCCATCACACCCGGAACTCCGCAGCCCGTACCGATCAGCATGGGGATAAACGATTTTCCCGACAATCCAAATTTACGGAAGATCCGGTCCATGATAAATGCCACACGAGCCATATAGCCGCATGCTTCCAAAAAAGCCAAAAAGATAAAGAGCACCAGCATCTGCGGTACAAATCCAAGCACCGCGCCCACGCCGCCGACAATTCCATCCAGAATCAATCCCTGCAGCCAGTCTGCACAATTGACACTTACCAGCATGCTCTCGATCGCAGGCGGGATGATCTCTCCAAAAAGCACATCATTTGTCCAGTCTGTAACAAATGCTCCTACCGTCGTCACCGACACATAGTACACAAGCCACATAATCACTGCAAAGATCGGAAGCGCCAGAAAACGATTGGTCACGATCTGGTCAATCTTATCCGAAGTAGACAGCCCGCTCTTTTTCGCCTTCTTGCTGCAGGTTCCTATAATAGACGTAATAAAACCATACCGCTCATTAGTAATAATACTCTCAGAATCATCATCCAGTGCTTCCTCCACCTTGTGGATGAATTCTTCCACATCGGGAACACTGTTTAACTGACTTCCAATCTTATCATCCCGCTCAAACAGCTTGATCGCAAAAAATCGTTTTTGTTCCTCTGATACACTGACCAGTTGCTGCTCAATTCCCTGAAGTGCATCTTCCACCTGTTTATCAAATGTATGTACAACCTTCTGTACCTGCCCGGCCTTGGCTGCCTCTACCGCCTGATCCGCTGCCTCTTTGATACCGGTTCCCTTTAAAGCAGAGATCTCCATAACTTTACAGCCCAGCTCTTTACTCAAACGATCTATAAAGATCTGATCACCATTTTTCTGTACAATATCCATCATATTGACAGCCATAACTACAGGGATCCCCAGCTCCATCAGCTGCGTGGACAGATACAGATTTCTCTCCAGATTTGTACCATCCACAATATTCAGGATCGCGTCCGGCCGCTCCCCTACCAGATAATTTCTGGCCACCACTTCCTCTAACGTATAGGGTGACAGCGAATAGATACCTGGAAGGTCCATAATCGTCACATCTGGATATCCTTTTAACTTTCCCTCTTTTTTCTCTACCGTAACACCCGGCCAGTTTCCTACAAACTGATTAGATCCCGTCAGGGCATTAAATAATGTTGTTTTGCCGCAGTTTGGATTCCCGGCAAGTGCAATCTTCATCGCCATTTTCTCCTCCTCGAAGTTAGCTTTATCTAACTTATAATCTTAAAAATAAGCTGCCAGTCAAACAGCTTCTCTATGATTTTACACCACTTCAATCATCTGCGCGTCTTCTTTTCTCAAAGACAGCTCATATCCGCGCACTGTCACCTCTACCGGATCTCCAAGCGGAGCCACCTTACGCACATACACCTGTACTCCCTTAGTAATCCCCATGTCCATAATCCGGCGCTTCACAGCGCCTTCTCCATGGAGCTTTACCACCGATACGGTCCTGCCCACTGCTGCTTCCCTTAACGTCTGCATTTCATTCTCCTTTCCTGCCCACTCTGTCAGGCCACCATAATCTTATTTGCCAGCCCTCTGTCCAAAGCAATACGGACTCCCTTCACCAACAAAATCATACCCGCGACATTTTCACCTACCACCAAGACTTCCGTCCCCGGCGCAAATCCCAAATCCATCAGATGCCGAATCACTTCATCTTTCCCGCGAACCTTTATCACTGTGCGCTTCTCTCCAATACTCATCAGTGCTAATGCCATCACATTTCCTCCTCACATCCAACCTGGACTCTTTCTGGTAATTGAAAATGAATCTCATTTACATTCCTATTATACACACCCCAAAAGTTACTGTCAACTAACTTTTTCAAAAAAACATCCCCATTACTGATAAACATTCTCAACAGCTCCACATTCCATCAAAAAAATGGATCTGCCATAGCATAGGACGCCCAGACCTTTGAATAAGTCTGGGCATCCCATGCTATGCAGATCCATTTTTTCCTCTACTGCTGCAATACCGTAACAATACTCGGTATTAGCTGCTTCTTTCTCGATACCAGCCCCTTCAGCTTAATATCCACCATATCCTCCGGCAACTGGAATGCACTGCGTGCCACCTCCTTTGCCCGTTCCCCAAAACAGAGCAACTCTGTCTTTTCTTTCACAATGTTCGTCAGCATCACATAGCACATCTCCACATCCAGAGAGCTGAACTTCTCCTCCAGATAAGGCACCAGTTTCTCTTTGATCTCCCCCAGCTCAATGCTGTTCATACTGTTGATCTGTGCCACGATAAATTCATGCTCATTAACCTGGAACTTCTTCTTATCCTGATTAAAGATCTCCTCTGGTGTCCTGGAACTCATATCGCTGCCTGCGCTGAACATGTCCATCGAAAACTCCTCGATCTCCACCCCGCAAATGGAAGATAACTGTTCAGCCGCCGCCTGATCAATCGACGTACAGGTAGGCGAACGAAACATCAGTGTATCCGACAGGATTGCCGCCATCAAAAGCCCGGCGATATTCTTGGGAATCTCCATCTGATTTTCTTGATACATCTGGTAAACAATCGTCGCCGTACAGCCAAGCGGCTGATTCCGAAAATACACAGGCTCCAATGTCTCCAGCGTCCCGATCCTGTGATGATCGATAATCTCTAAGATCTCTGCATGATCGATCCCGTCCACCGTCTGACTCGCCTCGTTGTGGTCCACTAAAATTACCCGTTTTTTCCGGAGGTTTAACAGGTTTCTTCTGGAAATCATACCGATATAATTGTCCTCCAGATCCAGAATCGGAAAATCACGGTAGCGTTTTTGTCCCATGATACCTTTGATATCCTCGGTCTTTTCTGTCAATTTAAAAGTAATCAGTCCACTCTGTTTCATAAAATGTGAGATCGGCATACTCTGATTGATCATCCGAGCGACCGTAAAGGTATCATGAGGTGTGACGATAATGCTGCAGTTATGCTCCTGTGCCAGCTTCTGAATCGTCCTCGATACCTTGGCATTCATACAGACTACAATGCAGGCGGCGTTCATCTCGATGGCGCACAACTGGGACTCATACCGATTGCCTAAGATCACCATATCCCCCTCATGGATATAGTCTTCCATCACATCCGGATTCGCTGCGGCGATCACCACCTCACCCTCTTCAAAGACGGCGCCGCTGTCACCATTTAACAGTTCTCCGTCCAACGTCTCCAAAATATTTTTGTAAGGAGTCTTTGCCGCAGACAGGCTGCGGTTATCGTACACATCCATATAGGCATTGGCGATATCCCCAATGGTAATCAATCCCTGAAGCTTCAGCTCGTCCGTCACGGGGAGCGTGACCACACCCAGTTCCCTCATCATATTCCAAGCCTTTTTTAAAGAAATCTGCTCTGACACGCCTTTCGTCTTGCGGATATCAATATCCCGCACATCCGTCATCACATCTTCTACATATTTAGGCGCGGATACCTGAAAAAAATTCAATACATATTGTGTCTCTTGGTTAATCTGTCCTGCACGCGCTGCACAGTATCCGCCTCCATGCAGGCGATTCTTTAACTCTGCATATGCGATCGCAGAACATATCGAATCCGTATCCGGATTTTTATGTCCGATCACATAGACCGGTGCTGTCCCTGTTGCCATAATCTCCACTCCTTTTATATCAACTTGACTTTATTATTTTACCATTTCTATTTGGCAATTACAACAACTCTTTCCAAGGCCTCGCTGATATGCTTTATGAATTATGCACACGAAAATACATTTTTCGACAATTTTTTTATGCATTTTCACAATAAGTTCATAATTTATTCATATTTTGGTCATATTTAATTGGTATACTCTGTTTATAAAATAAATTACAGGCTTCGCCAGTAAACCTATTATCAGGAATCAAACAAGTCGACATATAGATAAATTTTTTCATAATAGCCCCGGCATCCGTATTGCCGGGGCACTCCTCATTTTCACTGTCTATATTTCCCCATCAATCCGTTTCATTGCGTCATTTAATGACATCATCTTTGCATCCAGCCGCGAGATAATCGATGCACATTCCTGTAATTCCCGTGCAAAATATCCTGGGGCATTTCCTTCATATTTGTAATAGATCTTATGTTCTAAGCTAGCCCAAAAGTCCATAGCCATCGTCCGAATCTGGACTTCCACTTTAGTGGGGATCACGGCATCTGCTAACGCCACCTGGATAGACAACAGCATGTGATAGCTCATATACCCGCTCTCTTTGGGCCTGCTGATATAATCTTTAATATTGAGCACCGCCAAATTATCCTGCCTCGCGATCATATCTGCCACAAAATAAATCTCGGAAAAAAAGGAACAAGTGATGCGGATGCCTGCAATGTCATTGACATATTCCACCATGTCATCAATGCTGACTTGATGTCCGTTTTTCTTGAGCTTTTTCATAATGCTTTCCGGCGTCTTTAACCGAGTCTTCACATACTCAATGGGGTTATAGGAATATACATGACTCAATTCCTGATTCAGCACTTCGATTCTGCTGTTCATCTGTATTAATGCTGACTGATAGATAAACATCGCCGTCTCAAAGCTGTCCTTTTCTGACTGCTTATGAAGGTACTCTTGAATTGTCATCTCTACTGCCATTACTTACTACACTCCCTTAGCGACTATATTAGGTCCCACTGGCGTAAAACCGTACAATGATAATTATATCATGTCACCCTGGCAAAATATGCCAAATTTATCAAATAATTAGTATTTTTTCCATATTTTTTTCAATACAACTTACAGTCTGTCATAATCATCCAGGAAATGATAGTGCTCTTCTCCTCTGTGATAGCTGATAATGGTATTTAAGTTGACATTTTCCACGCTACGGAAAATATTTTTTTCAATGACCGGACTGATCTTTCGAAAATGGGCAATCAGTTCTTTCATCTCCTGACGCTTGGAGTTATTGGCTCCATGCTCGTCCACTTCATAATGCTCCGTAAAGCGGCAGGCACACTGCAAAAAATGCAGATCGTGATAATGCATCCAGTCTAAGATCGCCTCTTCATGGACGAGATACATCGGACGGATCAATTCCATTCCTTCAAAATTGGTGCTGTGTAATTTGGGCATCATGGTCTGCATCTGTCCGCCATAGAGCATCCCCATCAGAATCGTCTCGATCACATCATCAAAATGATGCCCCAGTGCTATCTTATTGCAGCCTAGTTCTCTGGCATGGGCATAGAGAAATCCCCTGCGCATCCTGGCACACAGATAGCAGGGATTTTCCCGAATATCCACTACGATGTTAAAGATATCGGATTCAAAGATCGTGATGGGAACATGCAGAAGTCTGGCATTGTCTTCGATACGTTTACGATTGGCTGGATGATATCCGGGGTCCATCACCAAGAACACCAGTTCAAACGGGTATTTCCCATGGCGCAGAAGCTCCTGCAACAGCTTTGCCAAGAGCATGGAATCTTTACCGCCGGAGATGCAGACCGCAATCTTATCTCCTTCATGGATCATATCATAATCCTGGATTCCCCGTATAAACGGACGCCAGATGGTCTTTCTGTATTTTTTAATGATACTGCGTTCAATTTCCTGATAACGTTCCAAAAGGTATCTCCTCTTTACTTTCCCGGAGGGAATGGATATACTAAGGAACATAGAAAGGAGGATATTCTATGTTCCGTGTATGGGGAAAACTCTATCAAAATAATAAGATGCTGAAAGATCTCACCGTCACCTGCCCGGAAGAAGACACCAGAACCCATAAGGTCTTTGAGGCCTTAGACAAGATCTGTTATGCCTTTGACTTAAGCAGGCCTGTTTGGCTCGACACCAATATCAGGGAATTTAAGCGCTATGCCAAGACCCGCTTTCATCAGGACAATTTTATCGATGAAATCCCATTTGACTTTCTCGAATTTCATGTAATAGAAGAAGATTAAGGTAGTATGACGCATTTGCCTATATCGAGTTTACTCAAATATAGGCAAGTACGGCAGCTGATCTGGATTATTGTGACATAAAGTTCTGGATCAAGTCCCAGATGGAAGAGATAAACCGTGTAACAAAGTTCCCTACTTTTTCTTTATCCAGCTTGATCCCCATCGCATCCAGTTTCTCATAGAGTTCTTTGGCCTGGCTGACAAGCTGATCGGGGTCCATATCCAGTTTGCTCATCTTCAGAAGCAGATCCACGACTTTGCTCACCTGTTCATCGGTCAGATTCATCTCCATCTTTTCGGAGGCCTGTTTGACCAGGCCGGAGAGCTTATCAGGGTCGTCTAGTCCATTCTCAACCATCTGCTGCTTCAGATAGGCGATCAGATCCGAGATCTGTTCGGTATCAAGCTCTGACATCAGTTCTCCGGTCAACACCAGTTCATCGGTCGCTACCGCAAACGTATCTTCGCTGACAGTTGTACCGCTGTAAGTCTCATATGCTTTTACCGCGCCAATCAAAGCTGCTGTGCCGCTGATGGAGGAAGGCGCTGCCACAATTACTTTGGCATCCTCTACACCGGCTGTCAAAAGAGCATTGCGGTACATAGCAATGGTGCAGTAATTGATATTATGTGTCTCCACACTGAGTCCTGTACCGCTCTCCTGCGGAAGCAGAAGCACCGATGACAGGGAGTGTGTGCCTACGACAGACGCCCCCAGAGAATCATCCAGATATTGATGTTCCATATCATTGGTAATATAGATCGTCTCATAAGAAGCAGCCTGCGCCTCGTCAATCCCCATCTCTGCCAGGACTGTAGCTCTTTGCTCCGCACTCAAATCAGAACCAAGGGCAAGCACCGGAGAGCCGGCTGCGCTTACCTGAAGCTGGCAAGTCATCATAAAACCTGCTGCCAGCAGCAACATAAACCATTTTCTCATCTTGTTCACCTATTTAAGTTTTTTATTACTTATTGATAGAATCACACCACACCCGTATATCTTCAAACACTCGTTCCTTGTCTAGATCATGGATCAGTTCGTGTCGGTTATGGGGGTACAGCTTTAAACTGACATTTTCCATGCCGATCTTTCGGAGCATCTTCTCGAAACGGCGCACGCCTCGTCCATTTTCTCCTACAGGGTCCTCGTCCCCGGACAGCACCAGCAGAGGCAGCACTTTGGGCATCCTTGCTGCGCGCTTGGGGTCGATCACTTCCTCGATGGTCTCAAATAATGCTTTAAATGCATTTAATGAAAATGCAAAATTCATCCGCTCGTCCTGAAGCACTTGATTCAGGATCTGCGGGTCCTGACTCATCCAGCTTCCGGTATGCGCATTGTCGGGGTATCGTTTGGCAAAACCGCTGCAGGTAAAATTGTCCAGTATCGCGCTGTGCCCTTTGGAGCCTCTTCTGAGCATCGTAAGATAGGTCAGCAAAAGTCCTGCTTTTACCACCAGCATCGGCTGATGTCCCGTCCCCATGATCACAGCACCGTCCACCCGGTCCCCGTTGTAGATCAGATAGCGGCGTACCAGATAAGAACCCATGCTGTGTCCTAGCAGGATGCAGGGAACCTTAGGCGCATAGGAGACCGCCATCCTGCGGACACGTTCCATATCCTTCAGCCAGACAGCTGCTCCTTGTTTTCCTACATAGCCAAGTTCTGTTAAATCTTTCACAGAGTCTCCATGTCCCAGATGGTCGTGTCCGGCCACAAAATAACCCGCCGAAGCCATATACTCTGCCAATTCCTGATAACGTTCTATATATTCCAGCATCCCGTGTGTGAGAAGCAAAACCCCTCTGTATTTTCTCTCCGGGTTAAACCAGCGATAGCCATGCAGCATATGAATCCCGTCCACGGAATCCATATAAAATTCTTCCCGTATAACCATGTCGTCACCTTCATTTCTATAAACTTACTTTCCGCAGTATATCACACTTTTTTCGCTTATAGTAAAAGTTCACAAAGATTTAAGGATTCTTCATATTATAGGAAGAAATCTAAAGAAAAAGTCTTGTAGACTACAACTGTGTGGAAATAAAGATGTTGTAGATCGCCTTGATGGCCTTCTCAAAGTCTTCGTTACGTACGCCTACGATGATGTTCCACTCACTAGAACCCTGGTCGATCATCTTAATATTGACATTGGCATGAGCCAGTGCGGAGAAGATCCTGCCTGCTGTCCCTCTGTTTGCCCTCATCGCGCGTCCCACCACTGCAATCAGAGCCAGATCCCCTTCGATCTCCAGATAGTCCGGATTCACAGCCCTCTGGATACCGGCAAGCACCTGCTGCTCATGCTCTTCAAACTCATCCTGATGGACCACAACACTCATCGTATCGATGCCCGAAGGAATATGTTCAAAAGAGATCCCCTGCTTTTCAAATTCCTCCAGCACTCTGCGGCCAAAACCAATCTCAGAGTTCATCATATCTTTTTCAATATTTACAGTGACAAATCCCTTTTTGCCTGCAATGCCAGTGATCGTAAAGCGCGGTTTATGGCAGGTGCTGGCCACGATCATCGTACCATTGTCATCCGGTCTGTTGGTATTGCGGATGTTGATGGGAATCCCTGCCTTTCGCACCGGAAAGATCGCGTCTTCATGAAGCACCGTAGCCCCCATGTAGGAAAGCTCCCGAAGTTCCCGATAAGTAATGGTATCAATCACTTCTGGATTCTCAATCAGATGCGGGTCTGTCACCAAGAAGCCGGATACGTCAGTCCAGTTCTCATAGAGATCTGCGCCAATGGCTTTCGCCACGATAGAACCCGTGATATCAGAGCCTCCTCTGGAAAATGTCTTGATCCTTCCGTCTTCATAAGCCCCATAGAAGCCAGGCACGACAGCTTTTGGCATCTCTGAAAGTCTTGCTCCTAAGATCTTGTCGGTCTTGTCTGCATCAAATGCGCCGTCCTCTGCAAAGCGGATCACTTCCGCCGCGTCCACAAAAGGATAGTCCAGATAAGCAGCCATGATCATGCCGTTTAAATATTCTCCCCTGGACGCCGCATAATCGCTCCCTGCCTTTTCTGCAAAATTTTTGGAAATGATCTCAAATTCTTCATCCAGGCAAAGCTTAAGATTCAATCCGCCGATGATCTCATTATAGCGTGCCTTGATCTGCCTGAGCATCCCGCTAAAATCTTCTCCATTAGCTGCTGTATAATAACATTGATACAGCATATCTGTCACCTTGACATCACCCTCAAAGCGTTTACCCGGTGCAGAAGGGACCACATACCGGCGGCTCTCGTCTGCTAAGATAATAGCTCCTACTTTCTGAAACTGCTCTGCACTGGCCAGAGAGCTTCCTCCAAACTTGACAACCTTCTTCATCACTTTATCTCCTCGTTTTAAAAAAAGACTGTCTTGATTATACGTGCATCGGACGCAGAAAACAACTGTTTTTTTATATTTTCCTAAATAATACAATAGGGCTGCCGCAGAATGGGACACCCTGACTTGCTCAAATGTCAGGGTGCCCTTCCTGCGGCAGTCCTATTGTCGCTCACAAATTAAATTGTTAATTTTTTCACTTACTGGCCATAATATGCATTGGCGCCATGTTTACGGAAATAGTGCTTGTCCTGAAGAGACTGCGGAGCCGGCTGGATGCGCGGATTGATGGTCTCTGCACGATAGGCCATCTTTGCCACTTCTTCTAAAACTACGGCATTGTGCACAGCCTCATGGGCATCTTTACCCCAGGAAAACGGTCCATGATTCTTACACAGAACCGCTGGGACAGCCATCGGATCTTTGTTCATGCTCTGGAAAAAATCCACGATCAGATGTCCGGTATTTTCCTCGTAAGCACCTTCGATCTCTTCCGGTGTCAGGCAGCGCACACAGGGGATCTCGCCGTACATATAGTCTGCATGGGTGGTTCCATAGCAGGGGATGCTCCGGCCTGCCTGTGCCCAGCTCGTTGCATAGGAGGAATGTGTGTGCACGATACCGCCTACTTCTTTAAAAGCTTTATAGATCTCCAAATGGGTCGGCGTATCCGAAGACGGCTTGTAGTGCCCTTCTACTTTATTGCCGTCTAAATCCATGACCACCATATCATCTGCGGACATCGTCTCATAGTCCACACCGCTCGGCTTGATGACAAACAATCCGCTCTCTCGGTCAATAGCGCTGACATTGCCCCAGGTAAACGTTACCAGTCCATATTTGGGAAGTAACATATTTGCTTCAAATACTTTTTGTTTTAATTCTTCTAACATCGTCTGCTGCTCCTTTAGCGTATTTTATTCTCTGTCTTATTTTAACTCATTTTTTAGTTTTCGTACAGTCTTATTATGGTAAGTTTTACCGCCTGTATCCTTCTTTTTCTATTTTCTTGCAACATTTTAAAAGTTGTGCGACTCTATATGGATAGAGTTGTACAGGTATGATTTCAAAGTGGGGTGGAAAGATGGAACGCTTTATGGAACTGTATCAGACGGTATATCGGGATCTCTACCGTCTGGCCTATTATTACATGGGAAATGCACAGGATGCGGAGGATGCTGTGCAGGACGCTGTATTGTCAGCCTACGAACATTTTCATCAACTGAAAAAAGAAACTTCCTTTCGCTCCTGGATCTTCTGCATCCTGGTCAATCACTGTAAGAAAAGTCTGAAAAAGCGTAACCGCAAAGAGTTTTTTATTGAAGACCCCCAGGAGATTTCCTCTGCCAAAAGCAGCGGACTTGAATCTCAGACAGAAGTCCTGGAACTTCTAAAGACCTTAGAAGCTGAAGAGCGTCTGATTGTGATTCTTACGGTCTTTGAAGGATACAAAAGTCTGGAGATTGCACAGATGCTGCACCGCAATCACAGTACCATTCGTTCCAAATACCGCAGGGCTTTGCAGAAACTAAAAGTAGTTTATGAAAACAGCATCTGTCCGAAAGCAGCCCGGAAGGATTCGTGAGGACAGATGCGAAACTGATATAAAAAGGAGAGACCCGCATGAAAGAATATAAAGATATCCAAAAAATGCTCTTAGAAAAAGGAACGGACCTTACAGTTCCCAAAAGTTTATGCCCCGAACAAATGTATCAGACTTTGAAAGAACATACAAGCAGGCAGCAGATCAGAAAAAAAAGAAGATACTTTCTATGGACAAATGTCGCCTGTCTCTGTCTGGTTGCGGGCCTGGTGGCAGTCTCTTTGCAGTCTGAGCGTTCTCTGCCCTGGCACTCTTCTGTCGACACCGCAAGACAAAAAGCACCAACAAATCACCTCCCGGCAGAACCTGAAGAACCCCTCCCAGAAGAGTTAGCCTATACGAAGATGGACTATGAAGAGATCTATACGCACCTGTCAGAGCAATGGCAGGATACGTATTCGTTCTATGATACGGAAGACAAAGAAGACACATTTGCCCGCGCAGAAGCCTCAAAAACTGCGGAAGACATCGCAGCTACTAAAGGTTCCTTCGGGCAGACCAATATCCAGGTGGAAGGCGTACAAGAAGCGGATCAGATCAAAAATGACGGCCGATATCTGTACCAGATTGTCAGCAGACAGCAAAAAGAAGAAGACGGAGGCGTGAGCACAAAGACAGGCATCCAGATCCTAGATACGAAAGATGGACTAAAGGAGACTGCCTTTTTGCAGGATTTTGAGAGCCTAGAGGAATTTCATCTCTGGAATGATCTGCTGATCGCCATTGAGAATAAATATTATGATGCCTTCACTCCTCTGGAATCCGCCAAAAGAATAATGGAGACAGACGATATCGCATATCAGGCCCAGGGGTATCATCAGATCAGCATCTACCAGATCTCAGACCGGCAAAATCCCCAAAAGCTCAAAACATTTACCTTAAAGGGTTCTTATGAAAGTTCCCGTATTGCCGGAGGTTATCTCTATGCCATCAGCCATTTTGCAGCCACACCCGGCGAAGGAGCCGAAGACGTCGGCGCCTACGTCCCGTCATTGGATGGCAAACCGATAGAAGCCGACCGCGTCGTCTGCCCTGCTGACACAGATGCTTCCGATTACCTTGTGTTTATCAGCATCGATCTCTCCCATCCTACGTCCTTTGCAGACAGCAAAGCGGTCCTGTCAGGGAATGGTACTTACTATGTAAGCCCCCAAAATATCTATGTGGCATGGTATCAGTCGTTCTACGATCAGAAACCCTCCGGATCACAGATGCTAAAGGACCAGACCCGGTTTTTACGGATTCTCTGCCAAGAAGGGAAATTTTATGTCCAGGCCGAAGGATCAGCACCAGGGCAAGTGGAAAATAGTTTTTCGATGGATGAATATGAAGGAAATCTGAGAATGGTAACAACGGTACATGAATATCAAGCCACAGAAGTAATCGATGACCGCACAGGAGAATCCATAGGCATTGACTATGGAGAAGCCAAAGAAACCAATGCTCTGTATATCCTGGATTCCTCTCTGTCCATCCTTGGCAAAGTCGAAGGGCTTGCCAAAGGAGAACACATATATTCTGCCCGTTTCTTAGGAGAGGCCGGCTACTTCGTCACCTTCCGTCAGACAGATCCTCTGTTTGCCGTAGATCTCTCCGATCCAGAGCACCCAAAAGTCTTAGGAGAATTAAAAGTCAGCGGCTTTTCAGAGTATCTGCACTTTTACGGAGAAGACAGACTCTTAGGCATCGGCATGGAAGCCGACCCGGAGACAGGGCGGGAACAGGGGATGAAGCTGTCCATGTTTGACCTCTCCAACCCCGGCGACTTACAAGAGATCGCAAAACTTCCTTTAGCAGATTACCACTACAGCGAAATCCTCTGGAATCACCGGGCAATCCTGATCGACACTGAAAAAAATCTGTTTGGCTTTCAGGCACAAGGCAGCAGTGACAATCAATACCTGGAACACTATCTGCTGTTTTCTTATCAGAATGAATCCTTTGTGCAGACACTGAAGATCAATACCCATCCAAAAGAAGATGAATATCACCAGGTGCGCGGCACCTTTATTGACAACACGCTCTATCTGCTCTATAACAATGGAACTGCACAGGCTTATGATATGGTAAGCGGCGCGCTTTTGGAAGAATATAGTACGTAAACATACTAAAAAAAGTTGTCAATACTGGTGCATCAATTCTTCTGGTATTCCTATAGGCGCCACTTCCACCATGCCTGCATATGCTTTTCCATCCCCTTGTTCCAGTCCATATTTGGAACAAGTAAATGTCACCGTACACACAGCACGCACTGCTTCTCCAAGGATCTCCCCGGTATCACCGTCTATCCCGGAGGGAATATCACAGGAGATCACCGGGCAGGAGGCCTGATTCATCTGACGAACCGCCGACAAAAAGTCTCCTGCTACGGGACGCTTCAGCCCCACCCCAAACAGCGCATCCACCATACACATGCTGCCCTTGATCCACTCCTGTTGCGTGGGGGAATCTGGCAGATAGTCTTCCAGTTTTCCTCCCGCCAGCAACAGCCTCTGTTCCATCGCCAGAGAATCAGGCGTCATCTTTGTCCGGTCGCCAACCAGATAAGCACGCACTTTACAACCCTCCTGTATCAAAAGCCATGCCAGTGCAACCCCGTCTCCACCATTATTACCCGGACCGCAGAAGATCGTGATTCGCCCCTCATGATCATGCTGCCTGAGCATCCGCAGCACCCTCTCTGCAACCGCTCTTGCCGCACATTCCATCAACTCCAGAGACGGAATCTTCCATTCCTCTATCGCAATGCGGTCTAATTCTTTCATCTGCGCTGTTGTCGCCAGTATCTTCATAATCTCTCTCCCTTTATCCTTTCTATTTATCTCTATCTCAAACACTTGCCAATACATTGCCAGGAAATGTTTTGTTACCTCATTTGTTAGAACAAATGTTAGAACAAGGTCCTATTCACATAAATTCTGCATCTTAGACACCTTTTTTAATATAAAAAAAGAACCGGAAACCCGCTACCATCACGGCTTTCCGGCGCCCCTGCCAAGGAATCGATGCGACAGGATTTGAACCTGCGACCTCTGCGTCCCGAAAAAAAATACTGCTCTTTCAGATAAGAACAGAACATTTTAAAAAATGCCAAAAAGTCCTTGATTTACAGGGGGTACAAGAGTTTTGACAGGTCAAAACCCTATCTATCAATTTTTCATGTTTACAACTATTTTGTAGAACGCTTTGTAGAACACACCAACCCGCAGGCGTGAATGAAGTCAAAATTTTTCATATTTTCAGGAGGCATCAATGATGCAAAATTTTAAAAATTACCGGGAAACCGAAGTGCTTACTGCTAAAGAAGTGCAAGCAATATTAAAAGTTGGAAACAAAACGGTATATCGTCTTTTTTCTTCAAACTGTCCATTTCGAGTAATCAAAATCCCAGGTGGTTATAGAATCCACACAAAATCTTTCTTTAAATGGTTGGATGGAAAATTATAAAAAAATAATACCACTTTTTCCCAATATATCAAATTGACATTTTCTTTTATGAAAAAAGGTATCCAACATTTTTCAATGCCTTGGATACCTTTTTCTCTTATATTAACATCTTTTTGCAATATATTCAGTCATTATCTTTTACATATTTTTCCGCTTCTTCTTTAGAAATATTAAACTTCTCCTGAATTTTTTTAACAATCAAATCATCTTCCACTCCAAAATCCTTTAGAATAGATACTGATGCTTTTATACCTTGTTTTATGCCTTGTTCTATGTTTTCCTGATCTCTCATCAACAACGTCATGTACTCATACCTCCATTCTCTGTTTCTTTTTGCTTCTTTTACCGCTGATTCCAGTTTCTTTACAAAGGCATCCTCGGACGGTTTTCCTGCCACATAATCCAGAAACACTTTTAGTTCTTTGCTGACATCATCCATGTAACCATACGCATTAAGAAAAATTTTCGTTGTTTCATCTTTTAGCAAAATTTTATGATCTTCTTTACAGATATTCTGAAATGTATAGATATGCCTTCCTTTATCAAACATATCAAACGGACATATAAATATGATATAGCTTGGCTTTAGCTTTTTATAACTCTGCCCTTTATCTATCATCTGCAAATCAATCATGCTCTGATAAAAACGAGTTCTTTTCGCAAGCTCTTTGGTATCTGTGACTTGCATCTCAATGTCATAGATCGTTTGTTTCTCATCCCTTACATACACATCAAGCCTCACACTTTTCGCATCTGCATCAAACTTGATCGCCTTTTGCAGCTCTGGATATTCGATACGCTCAATCTCTAATTCTGGCAGTATCCGCTTTAGTAGCTCTTTACAAAGCTCTGGATTCTGCATCACTTTTCCAAATAGAAAATCATTACAAATGCCTAATTCTTCCCATGATTTGTCAGCTTCTATCTTAGACCTTAACTCTTCCAAGTAGTATCCCTCCATCCTCTTCTCTTAATTCTATTATATTGGCTCCCCTTAGAAAAAGCAATGACATTCCACATTCTTCTGCTTGGGTCAGCTTCCATTTATCTTTTTTAATTATCTGATACTGCAAGTATTTTTTGCAGTTCTGCTTTACTTTCCATACAGATTTCCACTTCCCCAGATGAGTGATGACAATAGTATAACTGATCAGACAGATATTCATTGGGCGATACGCACTCTTGATTTACTTCTTTTATCATGGTTTTTAGCATTGTTGTATCGGTTCCTTCTTTTACAGGAACCACCAATAGTTCTTTCACACTCGAAGGAAGCAGATAGCTGTCTCCTCCGATCTGTTCCATAAATGCTTTCATCTGTTTGGGATTGGAGATCACGCTGGAGGAAAATTCATTTCTTTGATTCTTTATCACATAGAAATGATGTTCCAGGCCTTCGCAAACTGGCACTCCCAGATTCCGCAGTACTTGCTCTAGGGGAAGCATCTGATAATGCTCCTCTCTCATATTCCGTTCTGCCTGTTTTGCCAGCTCTTGTTCACCGATTTCCCAAGTTTGCAGTAACTCGTATGTCACCTCACAGGTTCCCCATCTTCTTTCTGAAAGAGGGATTCGTGCGTAGAATACTTCTGCCAAATCCAGATATCTTTGATGTGGGATTGTTGACAGGCGGTCTTGGTTGCGTTCGTAGTTGATCACTTTTTTATAGATCATTGGCTTTACTTTTTCCCAGTCTAACAGCAAGGTTTGATTGATCTTCGTCTTCATTGCCTCTTTGCTCATCTCACAGATACAGTCCGCAATCTGTTCTATGCTGCTGTCCCTGGCACAGATCGCAAAGATGCTGTCCCAATAGATACAGATCCCCTGGAAATCTCCTGGAATGTGAATATGAATCCCTTTTCTTTTTTGTTTGTTATTTTTCTCGACTTCTATTGGCTCTATCTTGGTATCCGGCATCTTTGCCTGCACTATCTGTAAAATCTGTTCGGTTTTTTCTGTTCTTGTCATCATTGTTTTTCCTCCTGTATGATCTTATTCTTCTATTTCCTGACAAGTTCCTTCTATTATGGGCACTTGTTTTTCTATTTCGCTCATGTCGATACTGATCTCGTTCTGTATGGCATGATCAACCGTCATGGCACGTGCAAATTCGGTTTTTAAGGGTGCATATTTTAAGACACGCTTGATCACCGTCTTCTTTGCCATCTCTTCGTAATTCGTTCTCCAAGGACTGTATTCGCTGTTAATTCCCTGGGAATAGCGTCTGGCATAGAGATCGATCTCCTCTTTGCTCATCACTTCAAATCCACAGCCGCCATTTTGCAGACGAAACATGGCATATACCACTTGGAGTTCTCCACGGCCTTTAAGGACTGGCCGGTGAATGAGTTTGGGTTCTAAGCCAAACTCATAGGAGAACACATCATTTTTGTAGACACAATGCGCTTGTATGATCTGTACCATCTCATTTCGATAGACTAAGTCAATTAATCCTTTATAGCCGATCTGGAACTGACACTCTAAGATTCCATTATGGCGATAGGGAATCAGGTAGGCTTGGCCTAGTGATGTATTGGGTTCCAGTCCTAACTGGGCTGCGTTCATTAAAGCGGCTAAAAAGCTCATCTGGGTACATTCCTGAAGCTTGGGAGTGGTATTTAAGGCAGAGAGCGCCATACGGGTAAAGCGTTCCGGAGTTACAACACTGGGCAGTGCTTTTTTGATCTCTGGCTCCATCGCATGAATCAGATCAGCAATGCTCATACTTTTGGTCAGTGTTACCTTTTTCTCTTCTTTGGTTTTCTCTGCCTGTTGGGCAAGTTTTTCTTTTATATCCATTGGGAATCCTTTCTATATATAAGGCATACAAAAAGACAGGGAAGAGTTTTTAGCCATATCTTTGTGGCAATCTCTTCCCTGTCTCTTTGTATTCGCTTTTAAGGACAGTTATGTTACTGGCAAGCTATGATGAGATGATACCTATTTCCTTTAATAAAGAAATACAATCTTTAAACCCTTGCTTATAAATCAATTTACAGCACTGGGAGTTTTCTTCATTATAAGTAGTCAGTAATTCATCCATGGCTCTGTTTTGCTTTTTAGTTAGTTTCAGCTTATCGAGTCTGGCAAACTTTTTAGACATACACTCTCCGATTCTAACATAGTCTGCATCCTGTGCTAACATCTGGTCCCATCGTTCATTTGAGTTCTGGATGATGATATCCAATAAATGATCGGGCATCTATGAACCTCCTTCCCTTTTTGTTTGTGTATGGACAGCTTTCTCTAAGCCACCTGTATCTTCAGCCTGGAGCTTTTCTGGACTTTGCTGTAGTCTTCGTAGATCTCTGGCTGTTCTTTCTTTAGCCTTTCGGTATCAATCCTACGGGTCTCATACTCTGTCCAGGTTACACGATATTGATCGGAGATCCCCGTTTGTGCCTGTTCTTTTCCCAGATACATCTTGATCTCCTGCTCAATGATCTTTTGTTCCGTCTGCATCTTTTTGATCAGCTCCACAAGTTCATTTCGCCTTGTAATCTGTTCATCCATTCCCATCAGACGTGCAACAGTTCCTTGCTTCCGATGAAAATAGTGCTGTATCAGTTCATCTGCACCTTTGGAACCATCTGGAGATGGTATCACCTTCGCCTGTACATGATTCTCCCAAAAGTCTCTTTCTACCGCAACCAGATGCTTAAGCAGTTCTTCATCTCTTGGAAGATAGGTATATTGAAATCCTTTTCCATAGATTAATACAGCGAGATACCAGCCATCCATCTCTAATACTTTCATATAGTGTTGGCATTGCAAGTAATACCATTCGGGTATCTTGCCGTCCTTCCAGCGGTCCGCCTGATAGGGACTCGCTGTCTTACATTCCAGCCCTGCACGTTCCCCCATCACCAGACGGTCAATATTGGCCATCATAAACGGATGTTGATCGTTGACATACATCGCATTGCTTTTTCGGACTTTTTTTCCGGTTGCCTCCATAAATCTTCTGGCTACATAGTCCTCTAAATCTCTGCCAAGACGCATAGACTCATTGTCTGTCACTTCAATCTCTGGATTCGTCTTGTCTAAATATACCTGCATGGCACTTCTATAGGGGTTCATGCCACACACAGCACCTGCATCACTTCCTGTCAGATAGTTTTTTCGGATGCGAAGCCAGGCTTCTTGATTTTCTTTGCTGGTTAAATGATTTAAGATCATGTCGTTTATGCTCCTTTCTGTGTATTGCTGTAGAGTTTTTTCCCGCATTTAATACTATATCCACAGTAACGATCTGCCACGATGATATGGTCTATCAGGCGAATCCCCAAAAGCTGTCCTGCCGCTTCGATTCGTTCGGTGATCCTCTGATCTTCTGCGGAGGGTTCTACATTGCCGGAAGGATGATTGTGCAGTAAAAGTACCCCTGGACAGTTGGAGAGAAATACAAACTTAAAGATCTCTGGCATACTGATGTTGCAAGTATTTACACCTCCCATAGCAAGTAACTGCACCGCTACGGCTTCTCCACTATTCATTACGGATACGGCAAGCATCATTTCTACACTTGCATGTTCCAATAGTTTTCCAAAGGTATGTAAGAAATCTTCTGGCTGATGCATTTCCTTTTTCTCCGTATACAGAACACCCGTGCGTTCTTGTCGTATCCGAACGACCGCAATCTGTTTTTTGTCTCTGGTCTTTACCATCTCCAACAGTTCTGACTCTTTTCCCATTTTTTTCTTTCCTTTCTTATGCGGTTTTTATCATGCGGTAAGCCTGGTCGATCATGGCATGACCGTCCATAGTACGCATAAATAAATTCTCTTTATAATTTGCTGTTTCCCGCAAAGGTTTATTGTGGGTAGCGAAATCACTGACGGCATTGATAAAACGATAGGCATTTTTTCCTACGTCTTGCAAATCAGGCGCATCAAAGTACCGACGCTTTAAATCTTCTTTTAAATTGCGTAGGTTCTTCTTTTGCTGAATCGTCATATCCTCCCTGATGGGAAGAAGGGTATTGATATATTCCAGTGCTTTTCGGTCCGAGAGTCGTTCTTTTCGCAACACCTCCATCTCCTGTCCAAGCCTGGACATATAAAACTCTGCAAAGAACAAGGTCTCTTTTGCCTCCTCTAACTTGTCTGCAATATTTGTTGTATGCTTCGCTGTCCAACAGCGTTTTGCCGTATCTAAAGCCAGATTTAATGTATTCGAGCATACAACACGAATGGGGGTCATTGCTACTTTAATTGCTCCACTTCCATCATGCGAATTACAGAATACCAGATAGGAGCTAATCTGCTCACCAAGGATGATATATTCGTTCGGAAGCTTTGCAAGCATCCAGACTCTGCGACCAGACTGTAAGCTTCCTGCGGTCTCATAGCGTACTCCTTCCCCTAAAAGGGAATCTGTAAAAGCAAACGCATCTTCATTTTGAACGACACGATAACGGTCACTGACTACGCCTAAGAGCTTATTATCAGTATCTCTGACATTTGCTCGATAACCTTGAATCAACTGCCGATCTCCCGTATAGATTTTCTTTTGGACCACCTTCCAATCAAGCCCTGCAACCTCTAATGCCTCTTTCGACGCGGGTGCCTCTGTCACAATCGTTCCCAGTCCGTGCCATGGTTTTTCTCTGGTGCTGAACATCGTTTCTACATTTGCTGCCATTGTAAGTTCCTCCTTTTTCTTTTTACTAATAGCTTGCAGGCGAAGCCTACAAACTTATTGTCATGAATAAAATGCAGCCATCTCATCAGAAGAGAGCACTTCCGAGAAATGGCTGCTTAATGTCTAGACATTTATTATGCTTTAAAATGATGAATTAATTTCATCAGGATGTCAAACGCTTATTCTCTTTTCTTTTTTAGCAAGAATTTCACAATCTCTACCGTCGTAGCTGCAATGGTTACTACAACATCCGCTCCTGCTCTTACTAATTTCTTTGCTATCTCTTTATTCATAATAAAATCTCTCCTTTTTTCCATTTTTCTAATAATGCAATTACCACTTTTCTCTGTTCCTCTTCCGAGTATTCTTCAGGAAAATAAGCCGCAAAGGAATCTAAACTTTTTTGTTTTTTCGGTTTCAAGGGCTGTTCAAACACACTGGCAATAGATTCGAGGGCTAATTTAGATGTTTCTTCTAACTGCCGCAGATCTTTTGCCTGCTGAACTGTGATATTGTGGGGATGGTTTTTTAGATAACAAGACAGCTCTTTTTGTCGCGCTTCTGTCAGGTAGGAAAGCTCTACGCCTGATAAAAATGGAATTTATTTCTCATCCACTTTTTCTAAAAGCTCTGGACACAGATAATTTAAGCGGAGATAGCGCTGTACTTTTCTTCCGCTATCTCCACTTCCCATACCCACTTGCTCTGCGGTTTCCTTTTGCCACTTACCGACAGCGTGTCGGGAGGTATCAAGTTCTGTAAGATCTGTCCGTTTTCCTTGTTTTGACAGGGCCTCCATCTTCATCTGATAAGCCTTCGCCTTCTCACTGGGCAGAATATTCGTCCTCTGGACATTGGACTCCACCATCCAAACCACCGCTTCTTCATCCGAAATATCCTTAATAACTGCGGGAATCTGTTCCATCTGAAGCTGCCTGCAAGCAAAACATCTTCGATGTCCTGCAACCATTTGATACCTTCCCTCCTCCTTCCTGCGAAGAATCACAGGCACCATCACCCCAGACTCCTGAATACTGGCAATCAGACGCTCCATATCTTCATCTGCCTGTACACGAAATGGGTGATTGGGAAAATCATCAATCAAAGAAAGCGCTACTTCCACACACTCGCTCTGTTCTAACATCTGTGCAAGCGGGGTTAAGATCATATTGCACTCCCTTCTGTCTCAACAAATGTGGTAAGTGCTAAGATCTCGGACACCAACTGTAGATAACCAGAAGCCACTTTTCCACCTCTATCTAACTGATAGATACTCTTTCTTTGCGAGCTAATCTCCTTTGCACGGACGGAATAGGGAATCATTGGCAAGATTCCAATATCCTCTCCATACGCTTCATCCAAAAGCTGTAAAACACTTTTGCTATCTCTGGTATAAGGATTTACCATTGTTGGGAGGATTCCTAGAATCTTAAGCTTTGGATTCCATTTACGCTGTACTTGAAGCACTAACTGCAACACTTGTTCCATGCCCTTCACTGCCAAGTATTCTGCTTGGGTTGGAATCAGCACTCCATCCGAAACGGCAAGGGCATTGGCCGTCATCATCCCCAAAGAAGGTGGACAATCCAAAAGTATATAGTCATACTCCCTGCCACTTTCTTCCAAGCAATCCAAAAACCGTCCAAGAACATGTTCCCCTCCTTTGGTCAGCACCAGTTCTTGCTCTACCAGTGCCATCCTGCGGTTGGCTGGAAGATAGTCCAGCTGTTCAGAAACAGAAAAGATACCCTCTGCAACCTTGGGATTGCTTTGGGTATCTTTTAGTTTCTGTAAAATCTCTGCCATAGTAAACGATTGTCGTTCTGGATAATCGCATCCCATGGCAATGCTTAAACTGCCCTGTGCATCCAGGTCTACCAACAGCACTTTCTTCTCTCTGTCAGCTAATCCCATACCAAGGCATACCACCGACGTAGTTTTTCCTACGCCGCCTTTCATACTTATGGAAGAAATCACATAAGCCATGATACATCATCTCCTTTCTGAGGAAATAATGTATCAGGGAGATTTTAGAATCTGCGTATTGTTACAAATATGACTTGATCTCGACTTCATTCATATCATATTTATGCATAAGTGTCTTCTTAATCTCTTCTTCATCCTTACCAATCTCTTTTAAAATTTCGATGACCGCTAAAATTTTCTCTTTTTTAATCTCTGGTTCCATTATTTCCAACAATGCTTTACACATACTCTCATCTTTTCTCAACTCTTCTACCATCTGCCAATCTCATTTACCAGTTCAAGATCTGTTTCCTTTTTGATCACCAGAAGATCAATCTCCAAAGGTTTTGTATTCAGATTATACTCTTTCTCATAGATGATCTAACAAGCAGTTTTTGTAATAATATTTTCGCTTCTTCGTGTCCATTTTCTTCCGCCTTTTGAAATAACCTTATAGCCTCTTCCAAATTTTGAGTTACCCCTTCTCCATTATAATAACATATTCCAAGATTATATATAGCCTCTATATGTCCATGCTCCACTGCCCTTTGATACCACTTTACAGCCTCTCGAAAATCTTTTGTGCCCCTTCTCCTTCATAATAATATAATCCCAACATAAACATAGCCTTCTCGTGTCCATTTTCTGCTGCTTTTTGATACCATTTTATAGCTTTTTCCAAATCCTTCTTTATCCCTGCTCCTACATCTTAACATAATTCAAGTCTATACATAGCATCTGCATTTCCATTTTCTGCTGCTTTTTGATACCATTCCACAGTCTTTTTCATATCTCTATCCAACCTTTCTTTATTTTATTAACAAACTCTGACAATCCTGCTTCAGACACTTACCGACACATTGTCGGGAAATGTTTATAGCTGTTTAATTTAGCTTAAGTATCTGTTTTAAATATTCATTCATGTTTACGAAGTATAATAAACTTTTCTTTTACTAAAGAACACTTAATTAAACAAAAAGCAACAAGTAAAAACTGTATTCAACCCTTTATGAAAGGAGATTTTTTTGATGAATCAAAATTTTCCAACCCTGTATACCTTAAAAGAGTGCTGTAGTATCTTGAAGATTGGACGGAACAAAATGTTGGAATTGATCTGGAATGGAGAAATCGACGCTTTTAAACTTGGGGGACATTGGAGAATTACAAAACAGGCTATACAGGAATACGTGACACATCATATTTAGATTACTTCCAAACAATTATATAATCATTACATACTTTGTATGTATTTCCTATAAAACAGCCATTCCCTTCTACATATATTTACAGAAGGAAATGGCTGTGACAATCAAAATATTTGTCTATTTTGGGGCAATCTTGGTTGTTTGTCCTACAGGGGCTGTCTCTTTTGTTCTGTATGGACCAGATACTGCGTAAACTTTATAGAAATAAGTTGTACCACTCTTAAGATCATTATCTATGTAAGCGGTTCTATTTACATGGTCTATCACCTCATAAATCCCATCCTTACTTTCTGATCTTAAGACCACATACTGTGTTGCTCCTTTGACTTTCTTCCAGCTCAATTTCATTCGGTCTGTGCTGGCTGCTTTTACTTTCAGTCTGGAAACATCTCCAAGAGTTGTAGTTGTAGATACCCCATTAGACCAGTATCCCTGGTAAGAATCTCTTACTGGACGTATCTGATAATAATAAGTGGCACCTGTTACCAGTTTCTTATGAGTAAAGCTGGTTCCTCCTTTTATACCAAGAGACTGCCATTTGCCTCCCAGCGAATCGGTATAGAAAATCTCATATTTTTTCGCACCTGATACTTTACTCCATTTTAACTGCACACTATTGTAGGTCGTTTTCTTTACCTGAAGAGTTGTAGAACCACTTAAATCCGTTCTGGCATAAGAGATCGGTCCGAATTCACTCTTTACACCTTTTTTTTGGCATACTCTCATCTGGAAATAATAAGTCACTCCACATTTTGCTTTTGAAAACTTATAGGAAGTCTTCTTCACATTAGCAAGACGCTTAAATCCAGAATCAGGAGAGGTAGAGTAAAAGATCTCATAGGATTTTGCGCTTGGAACTGCTTCCCAGTTCAACATAATCGTCTTAAAAGCAGTCGGATTTGCTGTAAGAATACGGTTGCCATATGAAATAGTATCTGTATTATTGCCTGTACCTTCTATAACACCAGAAATAGCGCCGATCTGTCCGCTGTTATCTTTGTCATTTTCATTCCAAAATTTGTTTTGGTCGTCGTAGTCTCCACTTGTTGAACCAGAATTGTCTTGGTTATTGTTATTGGAATCTCCACTATTATTATCACCAGTATTGCTGTTATTATTGTCACCAATGTTTCCTGTATTGTTGTTATTATTGTCACCAGTGTTTCCATTATTGCTATTATTATCATCCTCTATAGCGTCTGGCTGTTTACGGGTTATCATCACACTAGCACCTAAGTTTTGTGGCAATTCTGTGATCTCTTTTCCATCTGGCAAACGCCAACCTGTACCAAATAATGCAATAGATTCCTTAAGATTATAGGGAGTATAAATAGTTTCCAAACTATTGCATCCTTTAAAAACATCAAATACTTCTTCAGAAAGCACATCAGTCAAATCAAATCCACTCATATCCAGACTTGTAAGACTACTACAACCCGAAAAAAGCTCACTTATACGTGCAGGATCTACAACAAATCCACTTAAATCCAAGGTAGTCAGATTACTGCATCCCGCAAACATTTTTTGCATACGAGATACACTTGACACATCCAATCCATTTAAATTTAAGTTCTTCAAATTACTACAATCTGAAAACATTTCAAATGTATACCGTACTTTCGATGTGTCAAATCCGCTCAAATCTAAGTTCTCCAACTTACTACACCCCGAAAACATACCACTCATATATTCTACATTTGATGTATTAAATCCACTTAAATCTAAGCTTTCTAAACCACTACAACCTGCAAACATCCTTTCCATCTCATATACATTTGATGTATCAAATGTACTTAAATCTAAACTTTTCAGGCTGACACAACCAAAAAACATATCATTCATATCTTCTGTCTTTGAAGTATTGAAGTTACCAAATTTAATACTTTTCAGATTACTGCAACCTCTGAAGAGTCCTTCCATACTAATGGTATTCAATGTATTAAATGTACTTAGGTCTAAACTTTCCAGGCTACTACAATCAGTAAACATATGATACAGACTATGTATATTGGATACATTAACTTTACTAAAGTCTAAGCTTTTCAGACTGCTGCAACCCGAAAACATACTACCCATAAGATCTGCAGAGGTCAGATCCAGCCCTCTCAAGTCTAAACTTGTTAGACTACTACAATCTAGGAAAAGATCCTCTATCATCTCCGCGCTGGAGGTGTGAAACTCACCCAACTTCAAACTTGTTAGATTACTACAGCCTGCAAATACACCACCCATATCTAATACTTGTTCTACGTTGAAGTTGCTCACATCCAAACTGATCAGACCGCTGCAATTTCCAAACATACTACGCATACCAGTCAAATTCGTTGTATCAAATCCACTCACGTCCAAACTGGTTAGACTGCTGCAATCTTCAAACATATAAGACATTTCTATAACTTTCGAAGTATCAAAGTTACTTAAATCCAAACTGGTCAGATTTTTACAACCCCTAAACATCGCCGCCATGTCTGTTATATTGGATGTATCAAATTCGCTCAAATCCACACTTACTAAATTTTCACAATCTGCAAATAAGCTTTGCGCGCTTGTCATCCCTGTTGCATTTACTAGAGCAGACTTAATCTCACTTCGATAAGCATACCATGGGGCATCATAATGTTCATCCAGTAAATAATCTCCATTCCCGCTTATTGTAAGCTTCCCATCTGCATCAATCACCCATGTAATGTCTCCGCTCGTCCCGCTCACAATATCTCCTTCAGCAGCTGACACGAAAAGTGTTTTCTGCGGCATTACTAATATAGCGAACGCCATTGCAAGTAACATTGCCCATTTTTTTAGCTTTTTCATTTTGTATTTCTCCTTTTCTAAGTTTTATTAGTAAACCAACTGATAAATCAATATCAGCCAGTATACTTTATCTTTAAATATAATTTATTAATTTTTCATCTTTGCTTTTAAAATATACTAGTGTTTTGCTCTTCTCCCTTCCCCACCTTTGGATTTATTTAACGGTGGATTATGTTGTTTGATTTTTTGCTGTTCATGTACTCTTCTTGTATTACTTGTAGAACGTCTATCTGCCTCCTTATACTCGAATGTGTCTGCATTATTTCCTGTCCTGCATTTACCTGAACGAACATGTTCATTCATTCTTCTTTTTAGATCGTTCGTTTCTCCTACATATGTAATCTGATTATTAGAAGTATCCCTTATTCTGTATTCTCCTGCTTCATGAGGTGGCTCTTTTCCTTTTTTGGTAGATGGATTATACTTTGAGGGTCTTCCAGGTTTATAAGTTCCCATCATATCCTCCTTTTTTATCATCAAGTAAATAATATCTTCTCTATATCATATCAAGCAAAGGAAGGCTAACTAAAACGTCTTCCAGTTTACACATCAGCTTCTACATGGGTTGCAATTATATTCTTATTCATTTTAATGTTTACTTCTTTTTTGGAACTTTAAATCTTTAAATATATCTTTTAACTCACCCGCAGTTTCCACAATATTCTCTGGTTTTTCGCCTCTTGATATTCTGTAAAAATCATCAGCGACAATCCATCCAAGTACTTCTGTTAGAGTAGCAGCTGTAACAGCTCCTATCATCCCTCCTGCTATCTGGCCTCCTGGAATTGTTTTAAGAATATTTGTAAATATTGCACGACCCGTCTGTTGTGCTGTAGTAACTCCTATAATAGATTTTGCTGCTGCGTCGGACAATGTAATATCAAATGCTTTGCCTAATCTAATAATCATAGTTACTTGTGCTGCGCTAATTGGAATTGCATCAGACATTGGTATAGGTATAGCACCTGCAGCTGCAGCTGCAGCTGTTGCTTCATGTATTATAATATGACATTCTTTTTTCAGTGCTCTTGGCATTTGTACTTTAGATTTATAATACATACTTTTTCTCCTTTATACTTGAATTTTTGTATTGTAATCCACTATCATTCGCCACCATTTTGTCAACAACTATCATTGTATTAGAGTATAGTGTGGTTCTTTTGAGTAAAATCATCAGTGTTACTAGAGAGTTTAGAACGTTTCAACCACGACGTTGCTTTTTAGTAAGTTTTATTGTTCCTCCACAAATTTCCACATCATAGTCTCTTAATACAGCAATAATAAGTGTCATAGAGACCCCCAAAGAAAAAATTATTATAGCTATGTCTTCACCTACTATTGCTGTAACTGCTGAATTTCGACATGTCGAAATATTACCAGAAAACTTTAATTTTTCTAACTCAATGGCTAATCTTTTTTTCTTTACTGATGGTAATACTCCTAACCATTTCATCTTTTTAGTTAAGTCACCCTGTATCTCGATACACGGATCTTTTCTCTTAACTGCTTCCCATAAATCAACCTTTTTACAAACAACCGTTACCTTGTTTTTTTGATTCATAATT
>CAJUGG010000112.1 GCA_910585995.1 uncultured Lachnospiraceae bacterium | reverse complement strand
TTGGGGAGGCAGATGCGGAACTTAAAAACAGCATCTGCCGGAACAACCCCCGGAAGGATTTCCAGACGCAAAGCGGCGGGAAATGCTTCCAGATCCAGGGGAGTTGGGGAGGCAGATGCGGAACTTAAATAGGAGAGTTTATGCAAGAGTTAATGGATTTATTAGCGGCGCTCAAGCCGGAGATTAATTTTGAGGTGGAGAAGGAATTGATTGACGACGGACTTTTGGAGTCTTTTGATGTGATTACTTTGATTGCGGAGATTGAAGACCAGTTCGGCATTGAGATCCCGGCGGAGGAGATTATTCCAGAGAATTTTAATTCGGCACAAGGCATCTGGAATCTGTGTGAGAGAATCAAAGGGGATGAGTAGAGATGGAATTTCGAGATCTGAAAAAGCAGTATGAGGTGTTAAAGCCCAGGATGGATGCGGCAATCGGACAGGTGCTTGAGGATTCCAACTATATCAGCGGCCGTCAGGTGGCAGAGCTGGAACAAGAGCTTGCAGATTATGTGGATGTCAGGCATTGTATCGCCTGCGCCAACGGCACCGATGCTCTGACATTGGCCTTGATGGCTTGGGGAATCCAAAAAGGAGATGCCGTATTTGTACCGGATTTTACTTTCTTTTCTTCCGCAGAGACGGTGGCATACGAAGGTGCCACGCCTGTATTTACAGATATTTTAGAAGATACCTTTAATATGGACCCGGACAGTTTGGAGCGGGCGATTCATGCCGTATTGGCAGAAGGAAAACTGACACCTAAAGCGATCGTGACCGTGGATCTTTTTGGCCTCCCGGCGGACTATAACAGGATCAGGCAGATTGCCGACAAGTATGATCTGTACATTTTAGAAGATGCAGCACAGGGCTTTGGCGGCGTCTACCATGGAAAACGGGCAGGCAGTTTTGGAGACCTGGCTATTACGTCCTTCTTCCCTGCAAAGCCTCTGGGATGCTATGGGGACGGCGGGGCGATCTTTACGGATCAGAAGGAGTGGGCTGACCTTTTGCGTTCCCTTCGGGTACACGGAAAGGGCAGTGACAAATACGACAATGTCTGTATTGGTATGAACTCCCGTCTGGATACCTTGCAGGCAGCGATCTTGCAGGTAAAATTCAGAGCTTTTAAGGAGCAGGAACTCGCCGAGACGGATCGGATCGCCAAGATCTATGCCAAAGAGCTGAAAGATTGTGTAAAAGTGCCGCAGATTCCAGAAGGTCTTGGTTCTGGATGGGCACAGTACAGTATCTTGTTAAAAGATTCACAAGAAAGAAATCAAGTAGAGGCACATCTAAAAGAACATGGAGTGCCATGTATGATCTATTATCGGAAAGGGATGCACCAGCAGACAGCTTTTAAAGATCTCTCTTGTTATGGAGAGACGTTTGAAGTGACCACAAGTGTATGCAGCCGGGTGCTTTCGCTTCCTTTATCTCCGTATCTGACAGAGGAGGATCAACAGAAGGTGATCCGTCTGATCCGGGAAAAGACTATGTGAGAGGATACAGGTATGAAGATACTTTTGATTTCTTATGATTATTATCTGTATGACGGGCGGCTCAGGGAGCTGATAAAGGTGGCCAGAGCATTGGGAGAGACCACCTTTATCACCCGTTCCAGCGATGGAGAGAAGCCGCAGGGCGAGGGGCACATTCTGTATCGGGATAGAGGCTACAGCCATTTTATCTTATTTGTCTGTCAGCAGATGCAAAAAATCGGTCCGCAGGATCTGATCTTGATTGACAACCGCAAAGGGATTATCCCAGGGTATCTGGCGAAAAAGCTGACACACGCCCGCTATGTAGTGCAGGACTGCCGGGAGTTGTACAGCTATCAAAGTGCTACGGGCATTGCGGGAAAGATCGGCTGTCTGATTGAGAAAATATTCACAAGGCGCTCGGATGTGGTGATTGCCGCCAATGCGTATCGGGCCAAACGGATGGTTAAGATGTTTGGGCTAAAGGAGATGCCGCTGAATTATGAAAATATCCGCCGTCTGACATATCGCAGTGAGCAGGCACATCAGCAGGTGGAAGAGGAATGCCGGGAATTTTTTGCAGACCAGGAGAAGTTTCGGATCATATCCACGGCGGGCTGTGATGTGTCCAGAACTACTGTCCGGATGGTGGAAGCGATGAAAGGGCTGGGGGATGCTTTTGAACTTTTGCTGATCGGAGAGAGCGAGGAAGAGGACGAGCAGATCATCCGGGAGACGATCCGAAGTTTAAGACTTACCAATGTAAAGATCTTTCCGCAGATGGATGAGAACCATCTGAAATATTTTATCGAACACTGTCAGGTAGGCATGGTGACGTATCACCAGCGGGATCTGAACAATAAATACTGTGCCAGCGGCAAGATCTATGAATTTTTATTTGAGGGAAAACCTGTGGTGACTTCCACCAATCCTCCTCTGAAGGAATTTTGTGAGAAATATCATGTGGGACAGGCGTCGGATGATTATGAACAGGCGATCCGTAAGATCGCGGATCAGTATCCGCGCTTTTGTGAGACCGTAAAGCATGTTGCCGGCCGTCTTCATGTAGAGAAAAATAATGACAGATTAACAGAACAGATTCGCAGGAGATTAGGAGTATCATAAGATGAAAAAGATTATGCTTGTATTTGGAACCAGGCCGGAGGCGATTAAGATGTGCCCGCTGGTAAATGAATTAAAGAGCAGAAAGAGTATGGAAGTACAAGTCTGCGTGACCGGGCAGCACCGGCAGATGTTGGACCAGGTGCTGGAGGCATTCTCGGTGGTGCCTGACTATGATTTAAGTATTATGAAGGACCGGCAGACACTGTTTGATGTGACAACCAATATCCTGAACCGGATTGGAGAAGTTTTAACAAAGGAGCGGCCGGATGTGGTATTGGTACATGGAGATACTTCCACGACATTTGTGACAGCTCTGGCCTGTTTTTATCTCCAGATCCCGGTGGGACATGTGGAGGCAGGACTTCGCACTTACAATATTTATTCCCCATACCCGGAAGAATTTAACAGACAGGCCGTCAGCATTATCTCTTCTTATAATTTTGCTCCCACAGAGCTGTCTAAGCAAAATCTTTTAAAAGAGGGAAAGAAGGCAGACACTATCTATGTGACCGGAAATACGGCCATTGACGCATTGAAGACGACGGTACGAAAGACCTATACGCATCCGGAACTGGATTGGGCTAAGGGAAGCCGTCTGATTATGATTACGGCTCACAGACGGGAAAATCTGGGAGAACCGATGAAACATATGTTTCGTGCCATCCGGCGGGTATGTGACGAGCATCCGGATATCAAAGCCATCTATCCCATCCATATGAATCCGGCTGTGCGCGAGATTGCCGATCAGATCTTAGGCGGGGATGAGAGGATACGGATTATCGAACCTCTGGATGTATTGGATTTTCACAATTTCCTCTCCAGGAGCTATCTGATCCTGACAGACAGCGGCGGGATTCAGGAGGAAGCACCTTCTCTTGGAAAACCTGTGCTGGTGATGCGGGATACCACAGAACGCCCGGAAGGGATCAAGGCAGGGACGCTTAGACTGGTGGGAACGGATGAAGAAGTGATCTACCAGAATTTTAAGCAGCTTTTGGAAAATAAAGAAGAGTATGAGAAGATGAGTACAGCAAGCAATCCTTATGGGGACGGTTTTGCGTGCAGAAGGATTGCAGATATTTTGGAAGGAAAAGCATGAGTCTGTATTTTGCAACATTTTTGCTGCTGGCAACAGGGAGTATCTATGTCTGGTTTCGTCCGCAGCGAGAAGAGAAAGTTTATCTGGTATGCTGGGTTGTGACGGCGTCCTGCCTCTGTTTTCGCTATGGACAAGGGACGGACTATGTAACGTATCATGCAATCTATGAGACGATACCGGCGGCGATTGATCTCTCACAGGGGTATATCTGCGGATTTTATCCGGAGATTGGATGGCGGCTTCTCTGTGCGGCTTTTAAAGTGGTGCATGCGCCTTTTTGGGTGTTTACCATGGTGCTTGGACTTTTGGAGATGCTGCTTTTGCACCGATTTATCAAACGGTATGTGCCTAGGAAGACGGCAGGTTTGTTTTTGCTCTATCCGGTGTTGTTTGTGACATATATGGTGTCCGGGCTTCGGCAGGGATGGGCGATCTGTCTGTTTTTGGGCGTAGTGGTTCCTTTTTATCTGGAAAGACGATGGATTGCTTATGTACTTGGCGTGCTGGTGGCAGCGTCTTTTCACCGGGTGGGGTATGCTTGGCTGGTGCTTCCGGTGGTGTATTATCTGCCAGTATGGATGATGAGCGTGCTGACAGGGCTTTCGGTTGCAGGAGGACTGATCCTGCAGGTTGGGGCAGTGGAGCAGTTTTTAGTAAGGCTTTTGCCAGTGTACCATCTGAAGCAGTTTTTGCTGGATGGAGAGATCAGTATTCTGGCAATGGGAGAGCGGCTGTTAAGCTTTGCGGTGGTGTGCGGGGTGTATGGGTGGACACTCAAGAGAAAAAAAGTGATGGAAGAGCGTACGATGCTTTTGATGAAAGCGTATATGTGTAATGTGTGCTTTTATATGCTGTTGTCAGGGAGTGCGTATTATGCGAGTCGGTATGCGGCGATCTTTAAGGTGCTGGAGTGTGCGGTTGTGGCGGCGCTGGTGGCAGACAGAGACTGGATGGCGAAGATGGCGGCGGGATTTTTCTTTGGGCTTACGGTGCTGATGGGGTGTAAGAATCTGCAGGCGATGGTGGTGAACTGTGAATATGAGCAGCTGGGAGTTCGATTTTGGGATTTTCCGTATGTGTCAGTGTTTGACCAGGAGAAGATTGAGGAGTATATACCTTATGAGAAGAGGTTATGGAGGAAGTATGAGATCGAGGTGGAGGATCAGAGGTTGTGGATGATTGAAGAAGGGGGAACGGCTCGACCGCGAGGTGCTTCACCCAACTCTTGACAGGCGGCAAGGTGACGGGCGGAGATTGTTTATGACAATAGGTTTGCTTGCGAAGTCTGTAATTTATTGTTTTATTCAATAGGGGATAGTGAGAGAGGATATGGTATGAGGCTGGAGATTTTGTTGGTGATGGGGTTGTTTTTTGGGGGGACGTTTTTGAGTGGACATGCGGTGTGTCATGTGGTGAAGGTGAAGGGGGAGGGTGTGTGTTTTCCTGTTTTGGTGGGGACGATGGCCTGGTGGGCGCTGATGGAGGTGCTGTTGGTGCCGATGACGATGATGCATAGGTCTTTTGGGGGATTTGTGGTGGTCTATAGCGGGCTTTTGTTGTTGATGGTGGCAGGGGGGCTTTGGTGGGGGCGAAAAGTGATCAGAAAGGAATTGACGGAGGTCTTTCGGGAGGCAAAAGAGTATCTGACGTTTGGACATGTGGTGGCGATGTTGTTGATTGGGTATCAGTTGTATTTTTTGCATCATCATATGTATCTGGAATGGGATGATACGTATTATGTAAACCTTGCGAATGAGGCGGTTCATTCCAACCGGATTTACTGGGTGTATCCGGAGACGGGGGCTTTTGCGGATTTTGACAAGCGGTATGTGCTTTCGCTTTGGCCGGTTTTTTATGCGTGGCTGTCGAAGATTTTTGGGGTGATGCCGACGATTATGGCTCATACGATCCTGCCTTGGGTGGTGGTGCCTTTGGCGTATATGGTGTATGGGTTGATTGGGGAGAGGTTGTTTGTGAGAGAGCGGGAGCTGCAGGGGATGTTTTTGGCGTTTGTGGTGCTTCTGCATCTGTTTATGAGTGGGGAACATACGACGGGACTTACATTTTTAAGTATTACGCCCTGGGTTGGCAAAGGGGTCCTGGCTACGGTGTTGATCCCGATGTTGTTTTATTGTATGATGAGGGTGGCAAAGAGGGATAAAAAGGGAGAGTGGATGCTGCTTGGACTGACGGGGCTTGGCGGGTGTCTGTTGTCTTCTATGGGGATTATGCTGACACCTGTGTTTGTTGGGGGGACGATCTGCCTGTTGGCATGGTACAAGAGGGAGTTTCGTTATCTTTTGCGGGGAGCGGCAGCTTGTCTGCCGTGTCTTTTGCTGGGATGTTATTATCTATACCTGACACGTTGAGAGGGAAAGAAAGATGCAGGATTTTTTTGAGATTGCCAGGACGGATTTTGCGGCTGCTTTTGAAGGGGCCTGGATGTTTCCGGTACTGCTTTTTAGCGTGCTGTGGATTCTTTTAAAAGAGAGGGATAAGCTTAAAAAGCTGCTGCTGTGCGGTGTGCCGGCTTTGTTTTTGTTTTTATATTGGTGTCCGTTTACCGGGATATTGTTTATGAAGCTTTTGGGGCAAAATGTCTATTGGAGGCTTCTCTGGCTGATCTTGCTTGCAGTAGTAATTCCATATGCTGCTTGTATGATTTTGAAGGAGCTGTCTGTGGTACAGAGACAGGTGGCATTTGTGGTGATGATGGCGGGACTGGCATTCTGTGGGAAAAATGTGCTGTCCCCGGAATGGTTTGAACCTTCCACCAATGTATATAAGCTGCCGCAGAATGTGATCGAGGTATGTGAGCTGCTTCCGGGAAATATTCATGCCCTGGTGTCCAATCGGCTGATGCCGTATATCCGGCAGTGTGATCCGACCATTACGCTGGAATACGGCAGAAATGCACTGGTCTATAACAGTATAACCAATACGGATATTGAGGGGCAGGTGTTATACCTGGAGGCACAGAAGCCGGAGATTGATCTGGCAGTCCTGGCGCCGCTTGCCAAGGAGCAGGGATGTACTTTTTTGGTACTTTCCAGCAGCCGTACGTATCTGGGTGCATGGGAAGACTATGGGTATCAGGAATATGCATCCACGGATGAATTTTGTATCTTTGTGGATCAAGATTATAAGGAAGGACAGGATACGAGAAAATGGGAAGAATAAAAGAGCTTGGGCCTTTGGTAAAGGTCTTCTTGATATTGATTGTAGTATTTTTTCTGTCCATGGCGTTTGTGTACTGCATTCCAACTTCGTGGATTCAGGAGCATGTGGAGCAGTCCCTGGAAGTGATGGAGGTGGAAGGGGAGCGGCCCATGTATTTTTTCTACCGCCACAGTGCGATTGTGGATAATCATACAGATATGCTGATGATCGAGAGTCTGATACAGAACCGGGACTATTATAATCCCATCCAGGCATCCGTCAGTGTAAACCAATATCCGCGTTACTGGCATGGATATCAGGTGTTGTTAAGGCCGCTGATGGTAGTATTTCAGGTGCAGGAGATCCGGTATCTGGGTATGATGGTATTTCATCTGCTCTTTTTTGCAAGTGCATGGCTGATGGCAAAGAAGGCAAAGCCAGCGATTGCTATGATGTATGTAGCAACTGTTGCCAGCGGATATATTGTGGTAACAGCGGCCTGCTTTCAGTATCTGACTACCTTTTTGGTGTTGTTTGGTTCGCTGATTGTACTTTTACTAAGATACAGCAAAGAGCAACCCATCAACTATCTGATGTATTTTATGGTGGTGGGGATGGTGGAGAACTTTGTGGATTTTTTAACATATCCCATCATCACTTTGGGGATTCCATTGATCCTTCTGCTCTGGCTTCGAGTCCGGGATGAGGGGGCTGATTTCAAAGGAAATCTTTGGTTTATGTGGACATCCTCTGTAGCCTGGGGGATGGGCTATGCTCTGACCTGGATTGCCAAATGGGGGATTACGGTGGTCGTCTTAGGGGTACGATATTTTTGGCGGACGATGGCTGTGGTACAGTACCGTCTGCAGGGCAGTGAGGAAGATCCGCTTGACCGATGGGGTACGATACGCAGAAACTTAAAAGCCTGGATGAATGTACAGGATGGAGGCATCATAACCTGGAGCAAAGTGGTGCTGATATTTTTGCTTGTAGCGATATTTTTGATGGCCTGGAAAAAATTAAAAGAGAAAAAGACGATAGGAGCTTATCTTCCGATCCTGCTCGTGGCGCTCTATCCCTACCTTTGGTATCTGGTGATGTCCAACCATTCCCAGATCCATTACTGGTATACGTATCGGGCGCAGCTTGTGACTTTGTTTGGGGGACTGGTGTTCCTTATCGGGATCTTAAGAGAGAAAAATGAGAACGATTCAATCACATGAGGCTTTGGTTCCTGGTAATGCTACTAGGGACCAAAGCTATTTGTCTTTGTAAGTTTTCTTTTCCGTATCTGGTCGATAAATCTTTGGCCCGCGAGAGATTTGATACCTTCTTTTACAAAGAAGAGAATTTCTCTAAATAGCCAGGAAAGGGAAAAATGAAAGATGCCAAGTTCTTTTTGCATCCGGTGTTTTTCCTTATGAGAGAGCAGCTTGTGGCTGTCCGAGTACCCGGAGATCTCATAGACCGAGATCGGATGCGGATAATAGGTAAATGTCTTTTCTTTTAGGTACATGGACAAAAAGAAATGATGGTCGGCACAGACTTTATAGGAAATATCATAAGGAGACTGCAATAAAAGCTCTCGCCTGACAAAAGCAGACTGGTGGCAAAAAGCCATCTCATAGGTGAGATGATCTAAAGGAAGCGCCCGATAGATCTTCTGGTGATTCTGATAGATGCACAAGGCATCTCCATAGAGGATATGTGCATCGGCGGGTGCCGGGAAGACCTTTTTTAGAATCTGCGAATCGTAGAGAAGATCCCCTGCATTTAAGAACAAAAGCCATGTGCCATGTGCCATGCGGACTCCTTTATTCATGGCATCGTAGATCCCCTGATCTGGCTCGGAACAATAACGAAACGGAATCTGTCCCTGGGTAAAATGCTCCTCCATCTGCCTAAGGAGTTCTAAGGTGCCGTCTGTGGAGGCACCATCGACCACCAAGTATTCAAAATGTGTCCAGGACTGTGACAGGACACTGTCTATGGTGGACTGAAGAGCTGCTCTGGATTGAAAACATACAGTTATGATAGATAATACAGGATTTGGCATTGTAGATTCTCCCTATTGTTGTCTTTGCTTATGTTGCATTATAAAATAAAATGAGAAAGAGAACAAGAAGTATAATGACAAAAGATGGGAAATAGGTTAGAATGAATAAATAGTTTGAAAAGTAAGAGGATTTTAGAGAGAAAGGTATATGGTTTATGGAGAATATAAAAACAAAAATTCAGAATGTAGTGCCATATATGATAATATGTATAGCTGTATTTACAGGTATTTTAATATTAAATAGAATGACAATCTATACAGGCGATGATTATATGTATCGTTTTTTCTTTGTAAAATCAAGACCGGAAGAGTCAACACGTATGCTAGAAAAGATCTCTGAGATTCCTAGCTCCCTTTGGAATCATTATCATAACTGGAATGCAAGAATTGTAGCTCATGCATTTGTGCAATTTTTTATGCTGTTCGATAAAATTTTATTTGATCTGTGTAATTCCTTAGTATTTTTAATCGTAGGATTTTTGTTGCTGCTGCATATAGAGGCAGATGGGAAAAAGTGGAACCCTTCTTGGCTGGCAATGGTATATCTGTCTATGTGGTTTTTCTTTCCGCATTTTGGGTTATCTGTATTGTGGCTGTCAGGTTCCTGCAATTATCTTTGGATGTGTGCACTGCAGCTTTGGTTTCTTTACTATTTTAAAAAATATACGGATTATCCTGAAAGGGAAAAAGGGTTATGGAGAAAAAATATACTGATGATCTTTCTTGGATTTTTAAGTGGATGGTCTAATGAAAACAGTGGGGGTGCTACCATCCTTTTAAGTATTCTGTTTGTAACATATTGGATATGGAACAAGAAGAAAGTGCCTGTTTGGAGCATTGGCGGGGTTCTGACTTCCTGCATTGGATTTATGTTCCTTTTGATGGCACCAAGCAGCACTTCACGAATTGGTTCTAGTTTTTTGGAAGCAGGAGTATTTTTAAAAAGACTAAGAGAATTTTGCGGTTTTTCTTTTCGATATTTATTTTTGCTGTGTATCGTATTGCTTGGAATAGTAGTATGTTTTGTAAAAAAGCAAAGGGAAACAAAGGAAGATTGGATAAAACCTATGATGATTCCATTTTGCTATTGCTTATCTGGAGCAGCAAGTGTGGTTGTACTGATTGCTTCTCCGGTAATATCAGGAAAATCCTGGCTTTGGGCAGTCTGTTTTGTGATGATAGCTATTGGCTTGCTACTGAAAAATGGAATATATAAAAGATACTGTTCACGATTGTGGGTAAAGACCGTGATTCTGCTATTTTGTATTTGTGCAGGTGTTCGGTATATAAACGCATGGAAGGATATTTTTCGTACGTATCAAGAAAAAAATATTCAGATTGAGCAGTTACAGGAACAAAAAGAGGATGGAAAGATGGATGTATCTGTCTCACTTTTGACTCCTTCTGATAATTTATATAATGCAATTAGCAGGACACCTAATTTGGATAAAGATGCAAGTGCATGGTTTAATCAATGGATGGCTTTCTATTATCATGTGGATTCTATTGAAGGAGTGGAGGCTGGTTATGATTCAAGATAAAAAGCTGATATCATTGATTATACCATGCTACAATGAAGAAGACACCTTAAAGATCTTGTATCATGAGATTTGTCAGGTATCAGCTGTATTAAATAAATATGAGTTTGAATATTTATTTATTGATGATGGTTCTAAGGACAGTAGTCTGGCTATTTTAAAGGAACTGGCAGAAAGCGACAGGCGTGTCTTTTTTTATGGTTTCTCTAGAAATTTTGGAAAAGAGGCGGCGATGTATGCGGGATTTAGTAATGCAAAAGGAGATTACATTGCAGTGATGGATGCAGATATGCAAGATCCACCTTCTCTCCTTCCCTCAATGCTTGAGATATTAGAAAGTGATGAAGCATATGACAGTGTGGCAACCAGAAGAAAAAACAGAGAAGGAGAACCATTTTTACGTTCTTTCTTCGCAAAACTATTTTATAAGATCATTAATCGGATATCAGACGCAGATATCATGGATGGAGCAAGGGACTTTCGACTGATGAAAAAAGAAATGGTAGAAGTGATTATACAGATGAGCGAGTATAATCGTTTTTCCAAAGGGATCTTTGGATGGATTGGTTTTCGGACTTGTTGGCTTTCTTATAATAATGTGGAGAGAGCTGCCGGGAAGACCAAATGGAGTTTTTGGAATTTGTTTAAATATAGTATTGATGGCATCATTAATTTTTCGCAGGTTCCATTGACACTGGCTTCGTGGAGTGGAATTATCCTTACCATTATCTCTTTTTTTGTGGTACTATTTATTATCATTCGGAAACTTTTATTTGGAGATCCGGTTGCCGGATGGGCATCTTTAGTTTGTATCATAACATTTATTGGAGGGATTCAGTTGTTTTGCATGGGAATTATGGGACAGTATTTAGCTAAAATGTATTTAGAAGAAAAAAAGCGTCCACATTATATTATTTCTAAAACAAATGATGAGGATGTGATCAAAGTAAGATGAATTTTGACGAAAAGTGCAAAAAAGGGATGACAGATAAGAAAAAAGAACTTACACTGGCCATCGGCAGTTCCGTCTTGTATATGCTGCTTATCGGGGCGTTGGTGCCGTTTGTCTATGGGATTATTGACGATCGGTCTATGATGGAGATCGTGTCCGGGCAGTATCTGGGGCATCCGGATGCGCATACGATATTTATTGGATACTGGTATTCGCTTTTGTTATCAGGCTTGTACGGCCTGCTGCCTAATGTGGACTGGTATGCGCTTTTGTATCTGATGATGCAGGGGGCATGTATGAGTCTGGTGGGGTATCGGCTGATGGGCCGAGCGCAGGACAGAAGGGAAAAGCTTTTATATCTGCTTTTGACCTTTTTGTTATTTGGCGCTCTTGGAATCCGGGCGTTGACGCAGCTTACTTTTACGACCACGGCGGCTGTCTTAAGCGTTACGGTACTCTTTTGGTATCTGACTGCCAAAGAGATCACATACAAAGATGTGGCGGTCTTATTTGTACTTGGCTTTTTGGCATGTCAGGTGCGGGTGTCGGTGTTTTATATGGTGGTGCCGGTCTGCGGTGTGCTGTGGCTGTTTCGCCTAAGAGATGAACATATGAGGCAAAAATGGCATCTGTGCATCCCATTGGCGGTATTGGGAATCCTGCTCTTACAGAAGTGCGGGGATGTCATCGGATATGGAAGCCCTGAGTGGCAGGCATATGAGACATATAACCAGGAACGCTCCGAAGTCTATGACTATGCAGACTATACGTTTCCTGTCTACGAGGAGGCAGCGGATTTTTATCAAACCGTCGGCATTGAGAAAAAAAGCCGGGCGCGGACACTGATGAATTATAATTATACGGCGGATGAGCGGATCTCGCCGGAATTTTTCAGCGGATATATAGAAGCATATCGGGCATATTATCCTGCACAGGAGACTTTTGCCGCAAAATTGCTGCAAAGCGTAAAAGAATATGTGAAAGGGGCACTGAATGGCAGATTTCAGCTACAGCATATAGGGGCTTTGGCATTGCTGGGGCTTTTGACTCTGTGGCATTTTTTCAAACGGAACAAGATGCTTGGGTTGGAGATCATAACCGTGACGGGAGTGCAGATGGTATTGTGGGTGTATCTGCTCTACGAAGGACGGATACCGGACCGGGTGATCTACACGATGAATCTGATGCTGACAGTGACCGCTTGTTTATATTTGGCTCAAAGCCTGAAAGGGCTGCCAAGAGGATGGAAGACGGGCAGTCTGTATGTGGTGTGTGTACTGCTGTGCGTATTGTTTGTGGTAAGAGGGAGAGACATACGGCAGCAGAATCTGAGAATGAGTCGTCAAAATAAGGACATTGAGACTTTAAAAGAATATTGTATGGAACATCCGGATTGTTTTTATTTTAACGATGTCACTTCGCTGGCATTTACCACGTACAATGTGCATCTTTGGCAAAAGGAACCTTATCAGATGAACTATATGTCTCTGGGTGACTGGATGAGCTTTAGCCCGGTCTGGGAGGAAAAACTGAGACAGGAGCAGATCACGAGTGTCAAAAGGGCGCTGTATGAACAGGAGGACGTGTATCTGATCTGCAGTTTTGACAAAGGGCTGGAATACCTGATCTCTCTGTATGATCATGTGACTTGTACAGAGATCGACAAAATTCCCGGATTTCAGATTTACAGGCTGCAATCCTTGTAAAAGAAGTAAGAAAGTGCTAAAATACTACTATTCATGGGTAAAATGAAAAGGGAATCAGCAGAATGGATAAACTTGATCAGTATAAACGGCTGATGCGGCTTTTGATTGCCGGATTTGAAGTCTTGATTGAAACGATATTATTTGCAGTCATTTGGTTCAGTATCTATAACGAAAGGATGCGGCATCCATTTGAAAACAAAGGAAACTGGATGATGGTTGGTTTTTATGCCCTCTATCTGGTGGTCTTTGTCTATCTGTATGGCGGGATGAAATATGCCTACTATCAAAAAGGCCAGCTGATCTTGTCTCAGACCCTTGGAACTCTGATCGGCAATACGGTGATCTATTTTCAGATCATCATGGTGTTTGGTATGTTTCCGTTTCCTACAGTGTGGCCCATGTTTGTCGTCAGTGCAGCGGATTTTTTAGTGATCCTGCTTTTGAATCAGATCTCGGATAAGATATTGAAAAAGATGTTTCCGCCAAAGAAACTTCTGCTGATCTGTGATCTGGATGCAAAGGAGAACTTGATTCAGAAGATCTCCGGCAGAAAGGACTTGTATGAAGTCTCTAAATGCATCTCTTCCAAAGAGCCTCTCTATCGGCTGAAGATGGAAGTGCAGAACTGCGATGCCATGATGCTCTATGGACTCGAAGAGCAGAAGCGCAATCTGCTGATTAAATATTGTTATGAGCGTTCCATCCGCATCTATGTGGCGCCGGAGATCACGGATCTCTTGCTGCGCGGAGCAGATAAAGTACATTCTTTTGACACGCCGTTTTTGCTGCTTCGTAACTATGGCCCGTCATTTGAGCAGCGAATTGTCAAACGTCTGATGGATGTGACGCTTTCCGGAGTTTTGCTTTTGGTGGCTTCTCCTTTTATGCTGCTGACCGCACTGGCCATCAAATTAGAAGACGGGGGTCCTGCGCTTTTTAAGCAGGAGCGGGTGACGGTGGATGGAAGACTCTTCTGGATCTATAAGTTTCGCAGTATGATCGTGGATGCGGAGAAATACGGGGCACAGTTTTCCAGCAAAAACGACAGTCGGATTACAAAGGTGGGCAGATTTATTCGTGCAACGCGCTTAGATGAACTGCCGCAGCTGCTCAATATCTTAAAAGGCGATATGAGCATTGTGGGACCGCGTCCGGAGAGGCAGCAGTATATTGAGGAATTTTGTAAGGAGACGCCGGAATTTATCTATCGGTTAAAGGTAAAGGCAGGATTGACCGGCTATGCGCAGATCTATGGCAAATACAATACCACTCCTTTGGACAAGCTGAAGCTGGATCTGATGTATATTGAGACTTATTCGGTTCTTTTGGATATTCGGCTGATATTTTTAACATTGAAAATCATGTTTATGAAGGAGAGTACGGAGGGCGTGGAGGATGGACAAAACCATGCGTAGATTTTGGATCTTGAACCATTATGCGACAACCCCCAAGACGGGTCCGATGCTTCGCCACTTTTATTTTGCCAGATGCCTGAAGGATAAGCAGACAGAGACGACAATCTTTGCAGCCAATGAGCTGCATCAGACAGGTGATACAGTGGATACTTATGGGAAGCCTTATCTTCGAACGGAAGAGGAAGGGGTTCCCTTTGTCTTTGTTAAGACAAGTCCGTATGAGGGAAATGGTCTGTCTCGTGTGAAAAATATGTTGTCCTTTTTCTTTGGGCTTTTGCGGATTGCAGGGAGATATGCCAAGATTTACGGAAGGCCGGATGTGATCATGGGTTCGAGTGCCCATCCTCTGACCAGTATTGCGGGTATCTTATTGGCAAAGCGATTTCGTGTGCCTGCTATTGTGGAGGTGCGGGATCTGTGGCCAGAAGCCATCTTTTCTTTTGGAAAAGTCAAGATGGACAGTCTGCTAGGGAGGCTATTAAGCGCCGGCGAGCACTGGATGTATCTCCATGCGGATGCCATCGTATTTACCAAAGAAGGAGATGTGGACCATATCAAAGAGATGGGATGGGACACTGAGCATGGCGGTCGGATTGACCTGGGAAAATGTTATTATGTAAACAATGGGGTGCAATTAAAGGATTATTATGAGAGCATTGAGAGAGACAGACTCAAAGACCAGGATCTGGAGGCAGACACCTTTAAAGTGGTCTATACAGGGACGATTCGTCCGGTGAACAATGTGGGAAATCTTTTGGATACTGCAAAACTTCTAAAGGAATGTAAGGATATCCAGTTTTTAATCTATGGAGGCGGCAGCCAGTTAGAGGAGCTGAAGGTACAGGCAGAGAGAGAACAGATCGAAAATGTGGTATTCAAAGGTTTTGTGGAGAAAAAATATATTCCCTATATCTTAAGCCGTTCTTCTGTCAATATCCTGAACTATTCCCAGTCTCAGTACAATTGGTCGCGCGGAAACAGTTCCAATAAATTATTTGAATATATGGCCAGCGGAAAGCCCATCATCTCAACGGTAAAGATGGGATACTGCATTCTTGACAGATATCAGTGCGGGTTTTCCTTGGAGACGGATACGCCGCAGGCGTTGGCAGAAGAGATCTTAAAGATCTATCATATGCCAAAGGAAACATATAAGGAGATGGCAGAGCATGCCAGAGAAGGTGCAAAGGATTTTGATTTCTCTGTATTGACAGAGCGGCTATATGGGGTGATCGAACGTGTGGAAAAAGATTGAAAATTATTACTGGACATTAAAATATCTGAAAAAAGGCCAGCTGTATAATCTGATACAAAACCGGATGAGACGAGGAGAGCGGGCAGTAGTCATGATGAAGGCGCCAAAAGTGAAACATGACGCCCTGCTGCTCTGGGTGGACAGGTTAGAGCAGGACTCTGAATATCTGGAGCGTTTTTCTCTGGAAGAGATCTTAAAGGGAAAGGTGACACTTCTGAATGAGAGTGGATCACCCGGCGGCAAGAACTGGAATCATGCGGATAAATCCCATCTGTGGAATTTTAACCTGCATTATCTGGAATTTTTGATCCCGTTAGCGGGCGCTTACCAAAGGGAACAGGATGTGCGCTATTATCGCTGTTTCCGCAGATACTGCAAGAGCTGGATGCGGGATAATCAGGAAGGGACTGGCGATGGCTGGCATCCCTATACGATCTCTCTTCGACTGACCAATCTGTGGATCTGTCTGGACGGCTTTGGGCAGATTGTGCAGATGGATATGGAGTTTTTGCAAGAATTAGAGAACAGTATGTATGCCCAGTACAGGCATCTGCAGAAGCATCTGGAACGGCATCTTCTGGGAAATCATTATTTTGAGAATCTAAAAGCGATTATATTAGGGGCACTGTATTTTCAGGAGCCAGAGATCTATCAGACCTATAAAGAGCTGTTATTAGAACAGATAAGAGAGCAGATCCTTGCAGACGGGATTCACTATGAGAGAAGTATGATGTATCACAAGATCATACTGGAAGATCTGATCCGCTTAGGGATCGCTGTTATGAGCGAGGATGAGGTCTTTTATGAGGAGATCTGGAATACCCTTAAAAATATGTCTGATGCGCTGTATTCTATAGAAGAAGACTTGGGACATACGCCATTGTTTAATGATGCAGGAGACCAGGTGGCAAAGCCTTATCGGAGTCTGGTGGTTTCTGTACTGATGTGTTTTGCCATTTTTCCAGATTGGAAAGTGGCATTTAAAGAGGCTGGTTATTATTGTCTAAAAAATGACAATCTGAAGCTTGTATTGGACGCAGGCGAGATTGGACCGGATTATATGCCAGGGCATGGACATTGCGACGGATTGAGCTTTGAGCTTTCCTGGAATGGACAGCCGCTGTTTGTCAATTCCGGAACCGGATTGTACCAGGGTCCGCTTCGCTCCTATTTTCGCAGTACGGCTGCGCATAATACGGTGGTCATTGATGGAGAAGAGCAGTCTATGTGTTGGGGAGAGCACCGGGTGGGAAAGAGAATCCATCATGTATCTGGAGCGTGCGGTGAGAACTGGGTAAAAGGAAGCCTGACTACCTGTACCGGCAGACATCATGCCCGCAAGATAACTATAAAGGAAACGGAAGAAGACCTTTGTCTGTGGATTCTGGACAAAGTGCAAGGACATGCAACCGCCTATCTGCATCTGGCGCCGGAGTATGAATACCGGCAAAAAGAACAGATCATCTTAGTCAAGTATGCAGGTAAAGATATCCGAAGAGTCTGTGAGATCCGGGCGGAGGATACGGATCAGATCAAGATTCACAAAGAAGGCATCTTATGTTCGTATGCGCCGGAATTTGGAAAGATCATACAAAAGCAGGTGCTTCAGATCTCCTGGGACGGAGATGGGAATGCACATCGGATACAGATACGGTTTTTGGGATAAAAGGAGGAACTATGATTAACGTAGTAGGACTTGGCTATATCGGCCTGCCAACCGCGCTGATGTTAGCGGCACATGGGGTAAAGGTCGTTGGGACGGATTATAATAAGGTGTTGGTGGATACACTAAAGGAAGGAAAAACCACCTTTGAAGAAGACGGACTGGAAGAACTGTTTCAGACGGCTGTGGAAAAAGGGATTGGTTTTTCTCATGAGTATCAGCATACGGATTTTTATATTGTGGCGGTGCCGACTCCCTATGACAAAGCCAGCAAGAAAGTGGATGCCAGTTATGTGGCAAAAGCGGTGCAGGCGGTGATGGAGGTGTGCCAAAAAGGGGCAATCCTGGTGGTGGAATCTACGGTGTCACCGGGAACCATCGATAAATATGTCCGCCCTGTGGTGGAGAAAAAAGGATATGTGATTGGGGAAGATATCCATCTGGTCCACGCGCCGGAACGCATTATCCCTGGAAATATGGTCTATGAGTTGAAGCATAACTCCCGCACCATCGGCGCAGACAAAAGAGAGATCGGAGAGAAAGTAAAACAATTGTATCAGTCTTTCTGCGAGGGAGAGATCGTGGTGACAGATATCCGCACCGCGGAGATGACAAAGGTCGTAGAGAATACTTTCCGCGATATCAATATCGCATTTGCCAATGAGTTAGCAAAGATCTGCCGCTCTGACAATATGGATGTATATGAGATTATCCGGATTGCCAACAAGCATCCGCGCGTGAATATCCTGTCACCAGGACCCGGTGTAGGTGGTCATTGTATCTCCGTGGACCCATGGTTCTTGGTGGGAGATTATCCGGGTCTTGCCAATATTATCCTGTCTGCCCGCAAGATCAATGATTCTATGCCGGATTTTGTATTGGAGCGCATCCGTCAGATTATGAAAGAGCACGAGATGACTGATGTGGGCAGAGTTGGCCTGTATGGTCTGACCTATAAAGAAAATGTAGATGATACTCGCGAAAGTCCCACCTTACAGATGTTAGAGAGTATGGAACGCCATCTCTGTGGCGGACAGATCAAAGTCTATGACCCCTATGTGACACGGGATCTGGTCGTGAATCAATATCATGATCTGGATGCTTTTTTACAGGATATTGATCTGGTAGTGCTGTTGGTGGGGCATGATGAGATCAAAGAGCATATGGAAAAACTGAAAGGAAAGATTATATTGGATACCCGATATATCTGTTTCCTGGAAGGCACTTATCGTTTGTAGAATGGAGAACAAGGATGAAGCAGCTTTTTTTAAATGTCAAAGACGGCAGCGTAAAACTTTTAAATCAGCCGATGCCTGCTGTTAAAGAAAATATGGCACTGGTGGAGAGCCTTTATACTGTAGTCAGTGCCGGGACTGAAAGAGGATTAGCCTCCTTTGGGGGAAAAAATCTGGTACAAAAGGCCATCGAACGACCGGATCAGGTGAAAAAAGTATTGGAAAAGCTCTCTACGGATGGTATTGTGACGACAATGGAGAGTGCGTTTCACAAACTGGCAGAACCGATGCCTATGGGATATTCTGGTGTGGGGCGCGTGATTGTCTGCGGAAGAGGTGTGACAGAAGTACAGGCGGGGGATCTGGTGGCAATGGTGGGAACCGCCTATCACTGTGAGATCAACCGGGTCAGCCGGACGATGTTGACCAGAGTGCCGGAGGAACTGACTGATTATCGTCAGGCGGCTTTCTGCGCGCTGGGCGGGATTGCATTAGAAGGGATTCACCAGGCAGAGGTGGTGCCGGGAGAGACTGTGGCAGTGATTGGCATGGGGCTTTTGGGCCATATCGTCAGCCGGATCTTAGATGCTTATGGCTGCGATGTGATTGGCTATGATGTGGTGGACAAGCAGCTTCCCGATACCAGGCTGAAAGCATTTATCCATTCCGAAGATGACAGCGCAGTGGAGATGAGCAAGACGCTGACCCATGGACGCGGTGTGGATAAAGTGATTATCACAGCGGCTACAGACAGCAATGCGCCAATGGATCTGGCAGCGGCGATTGCCAGAGACCGGGGGATCATCTGTATGATCGGTGTGACCCAGATGCATATCGACAGACGTCCGTATTATGAGAGGGAACTCTCTTTTCGGATTGCCCGCTCCTATGGGGCAGGACGCTATGACAGCACCTATGAAGAGCAGGGGATTGATTACCCCATCGGGTATGTACGCTTTACCGAAGGGCGCAACATCGAAGAGTTTGTGCGCCTCCTTACCCAGAAGCGCATGAGTGTCTCAGATTTGATCACCCATGAGATCCCGTTTGAACAGGCGGCGGACGCCTATGAGATGATCACCAAGAATCCCCATAAAGAGCGGTATATTGGTGTGCTCTTAAAATACAGTGAAAATCAGGAAAAATGGAAGACTACCATACGTACCGCCCATGCAAAAAAAACATCCTCTGGATCGAAAGTGGTATTGGGGCTGATCGGTGCCGGCAATTTCGCCCGCAGCACGATGCTTCCAGTGATGAAAGAGACCGGAAAATACGAGTTTCGGGGATTGGCTACCACGGGAGGCGTAGGCGGTGCGCAGGCTAATGACATTACGCCTTTTGCCTATACTACCAACCATTATAAAAAGTTATTAGAAGATCCCAAGATCGAACTGATCGCCATCTCTACCCAGCATGGCAGCCATGCCCGGTTTGTGGTGGAAGCATTAAAAGCAGGAAAGAGCGTCTATTGTGAGAAGCCGCTGTGTCTGACGCTTAAGGAGCTTTCAGAGATTCAGCAGGTATATGAGCAGGCCGAAGGAGAGTTGTTCTGCGGACTGAACCGAAGACATGCGCCGCTGATTCAGCAGGTGAAAAAAGAGCTTAAGACGGATCAGATACCAGCCGTCTATGACTTTATCGCCAATGCAGGATTTATTCCCAAAGATCACTGGGTGCATGACGAGGCAGCAGGCGGCGGGAGAATCTTAGGTGAGGCGTGCCATTTTGTGGATCTGCTTCAATATCTGGACGGCAGCGAGCTTTTGGATCTGCAGGTGACGGCAGCGCATAATAACGCATACCCCATGAATGATAACGTGCTGATCACGCTGCGTTTTGCTTCTGGTGCCATCGGAAACATTGTCTATTCTTCCATGGGGTCTAAAAAATATCCCAAAGAGCAGCTGCGTGTATTATCCAATGGGGCGGTTTATGAGATGGACAATTTTATCCGTCTGAAAAAATATGGAAGCACCAAATCTGTAAAAGAACGATTAGAGCAAGACAAAGGCATCAAGGCAGAATATGAATATATCTACCAGGTATTGAAAGGTAAATCTCCCAATACTTCCATCAAGGATGCGTTCTTGGGACAGGAACTGCTGATCAAAGGTATGCAGAAAGTGAAGTCTTCCCTATGAGAATCTTAGTCTATGATGTGGCGGCTGACAGCGGCGGTGCAGCGACCGTTCTTCAGAGCTTTTATGAAGAATTTTGCAAAGACCATAAGAATCAATATATCTTTGTACTCAGTGTCTATGAATTGTCCGCGCAGCCTCACATCAAAGTGTATCGTGCTCCATGGATTAAAAAAAGTCCGCTGCACAGACTGTATTTTGACTATGTGGTAGCTCACAGACTGGTAAAAAAATACAAGATTGACCAGGTGCTGTCTTTGCAGAATATCGGACTTCCATTTGCTGGCGTGCCGCAGGTTGTCTATGAGCATAATGCGCTGCCTTTTTCGGAGTATCGGTTCAAGCCGTGGGAGGCTTTTCGTCCCTGGATGACACAGCAGATCTTGGGACGAATGATGAGGCACTCCATCCGTCGGGCGAAAAAGGTTCTGGTACAGACGAACTGGATGAAAGATGAGATCGTGCGTCAGTGCCGCATACCAGAGAATAGGGTGGAAGTAAAATTTCCCCCTGTAGAGATGCTTAAGACAGCTCCTTATCGCCTGGACCCGGACAAGCCGACTTTTTTCTATCCGGCCAATGGATCGGCGTACAAGAACCACAAGACGCTTCTAAAGGCATGTGCACTTTTAAAGAAACAAGGCATTGAGAACTACCAGGTGGTCTTGACGGTGACAGGAGAAGAAAATGAAGGCATCCGGGCCATCCAAAAAGAAGTAGAAAAGATGGGTCTGCCCATCCGCTTCCAAGGCCCCATGCCGCGGCGTGCCCTCTTTGATCTGTATGCTGTCTCTGTGCTGGTATTTCCATCTTTTATTGAGACCATAGGACTGCCTCTTTTGGAGGCAAGATCTGCAGGCGCATGGATTGTGACATCGGACTGTCTATATGCGCGGGATATGGTAGGAGACTATGAGCGTGCCTGCTTTTTTTCCACGTTTGATCCCATAGATCTCAGTAAAAAGATGCGGAGATTTTGCAGAAATCAAAAATAGGAGAGTTGTTGTATGAAAGAGGAAAAGATCGAACAAGGATTTTTGCTTTTTGGAAAGATCATGTTGGTGGCAGTGATTTTACTCAATGCCTTTATAACATATCGATACTATTTTAACTTTATAACGTCAGATGATGCGTCAGAATTGGTGCTCTCTAGGATGCTGGCATCCGAAGGAGGCGTGTTGTCCACAAACTGGCATTATTCTACTGAGCTTGAGATCTTTAACACCCAGTTGGTGTATTCTTTTTTATTTCGCTTTCTCTCTGATTTTAAAGCAGTGCGCATCCTAGGACAGATTATTTTAACAGGACTTTTTCTGGCGTCTTATTATTTCTGTCTGTATTGTATTGAGAAAGAGAAAGCCAGTCATCGCTTTTGGAAGACCGCTTTTTTGCTGGTAATCCCCATCAGCCAGGCGTGGGTGTTTTTGGTGATGAAGACCTATTATATCCCTCATGTGGGGGTCAGCTTTTTGGCGCTTGGTCTTGCCTGCCTGGTACAGAGAGAAGATCTGGGAAAGAAGGCACACTACATCGTCCTTTTGCTGGGGTGTCTGCTGGCGTTTGTAAGCTGCTTGGAAGGGATGAGGCATATCCAGCTGGCGTATCTTCCGCTTGTGCTAAGCTCTCTCTGGCTCTTATGGAATGCCCTGGAGAATGTAGGATGGGATCTTCATAAGATGACTGTACCGCGGGGAATATTTGACAATATTTGTTGGCTGCTTGCAGGAGGGGCCGGATTTTATGTCAACTCTTCCATATTGAGCGGGATCTATGACTATAAAGACCAAAACAGTGCAAAATTTACAGAGACTTTCGCGTTTGCCAATATGGAAAAAGTGTGGAATGCCTTTTTAGAGGCAACAGGCTATACAGGGGAACAGGAGATGTTGTCTTTTGGAGGGGTCTGTAATGCTCTTTCTGTTCTGATAGCATGTATGTTGATTTGTGTAATTATTTATCTAAGCTGTAAGATCAGAAAAAAACAAGCCATGGAACAAATGATTATCTCTTTCGTCATTGTGTCATTTGCACTTAGTATGTTTATTTTTATGTCTCTTAATTCTGCTGTATCAAGATGGGTGATGGCTTGTATTGCTCCCATGATTTTGTTACTTATACTTTTAGAAAGATTACCATTTTTAAAACGTACTCTTATTTTTTTGGGTATCTATTGTATCGTTGCTGTTCAGGGATTCCACGAATATCGCCAGTTACAGACTAGTGACAGAAATGAAAATCTAAGAAATGTATATGAATATATCACTTCTAATGGCTATTCTTTTGGATATTCTACCTTTTGGGCGGGCAACCTTTTGACAGAGTTGACCAATGGCGAGTTTCAGGCTCGTAGTGTGCGGGGAGATTATGAAAATCAAAAATTAAAGATCTGGCATTGGCTGACGCCAGTTCAGGTGGAATATAGAGAGGAACCTATTATTTGTGTTTTAGAAAAACGAAGAGTAGAAGACCTTCCGTTGCCAGATAACTGGACTATGGTGATGGAAGATGAAGAATATATGATCTATGAATTACCAACACATAGAGAAGTGGAAGAATATTTGGAAAAAAGAGAGTTGTAGGATAACAGAGGTAATATATGGATAACAAAAAGATATTGTGCAAAAAAGATGTGGGAAACTTATTTAAATATATGGGGTTGATCGTTTGTTTTGTTGCGATGGAGACTATATTCCGGGTGCAGCCAGAACTTCAGGTTCGCTATGTTCTGATAACAGATGAAGTTCCTATTTTATTTGATCTTTTTTATGGGGCTATCTTTGCAACACTATTAGCTGTAATTCCATCTGACAGGAAAAAAATAAAACGAGGAATTTATGTACTGATCTATACTTTTTTTACTGTTTTTGCACTTTCACAGTATCTGTATTGCAGGATCTTTGACAGAGTATATGGTTTAAAAACATTGCAATATGCAAGTGAAGGCGGCGATTTTGCGGCAATGGTTTTTTCCTATCTGGACCATTCATTTTTCTTTTTCTTTTTGCTATTAGTTTTCGTAGGGCTGATTGGATGGTTTTTAATTCCTGATTTTCCTCTGCAATTATCAATGGCAAAACGTATCATAATAGCCATATTTGTGATCCTGGGAAGTCTGGCAGGGATTTTTTCGATTCCTTTTTTATTTAAAGCGCCACCGGAAAGCGGAGGCGGTGTGTATCGCTTTAAAAAGACGGTCTATGAGGAGTGGATCGATAATAAACGGGCAGTCTGTATGTTTGGTGTGTATGAGTTTTTTTTCAGAGATTGTTATAAATTTTTTCAAAAACCAGAAGTATCGGAAGAAGACGTCGCTTTAGTTACAGAGTATTTTTCTAAAGAGACGCAGATGGAAAATGATATGACAGGGATCTTTGAGGGGAAAAATCTGATACTGGTATTGATGGAGAGCATCGATGACTGGCTGATTCGGGAAGACACGACACCAACTATGTGTCAGATGATGAATGAGGGAATCAATTTCACCAATATGTATACGCCAATCTTTGGAAGTGCAGGCACATTAAATGCTGAATTTTGCAGTTATACGGGACTAACAGCACCTGCGGATGGGACGCCGCTGGTCTATTATACCAATTCTTACTATCCTTATAGTTTACCATCTTTATTCCGGCAGGAAGGATACATGGCAAGATCTTTTCATTATAATTCAGGTGAATACTATAATCGTCAGAATATACATAATTCTGTAGGATTTGAAGAGTATGTATCTTATTTAGATTATGAAGAAGATAAACAGGCACAACATGACAATACATTGACAGAAAATAAACAAATATATGAAAAACTGACAGAAAAAACACCATTTTTTGATTTTGTTATTACGTTTAGTGCTCATTCTACTATGGGAGCTACAAAACCATATTCACATGAAGATGAGGCCTTGCAGCTTTATCCGGAATATCTGGGAAAATATGATTCGGAAGAAATGGATTCTATCAGTGCGAAAGCAAGACTTACAGATGACATGTTTGCAGATCTGTTGGAGAAATTAAGACAAGAAGATCTGTTAAAAGATACTGTGATTATTGCCTATGGCGATCACTATGACTACACAATTTTAGATCAGGAATATTTAAAAGAAATATCCAATGCGAACAATATATATGAATTATCAAAAACCCCATTATTTATATGGGCAGAAGATATCAAGCCGCAGGAAATTACGAAAATTGTAAATACTACGGACATCTATCCGACAATATGCAATCTGTTCCGATTGAACAATTCTCAATATTTTATGGGAAATGATGCATTTGATAATGATTACGAAGGGTATGTATACTGGCAGGATGGTTCATGGATTATGCCGGAAGGATCCTTTTATAGTTCTGAAAGTGAATATACGAAAGAGATAGAGGAAGAAAAACGGCAAAAGATGGATCAGTTGGTATCCGAAAAATTAAAAATAAACCAATTGATTTTGGAAACAGATTATTTTAGATCTATTTCAGAAATGGAGTAAACAATGTTCGGAAAAAAAATGGAAAAAAAGACCAAAATAATTTTTATACATGTGTGCGTGGTGTTACTGCTGATGATCGCAGTCTTTAAGTTTTCAGAAGAAATCACAAAATGCAAATCAAATATTTATTACCTTCTGCAAAATTCTCATGCAGACAGCAAAATTGATTTTACGGATTATCCGCCTATAGTTACTAATGATCATGCATGGTATAAAAATACACAGCTTATTTTTCATGCCGGAGGAGGGATTGATGGATTAGACTATACCAATTCTAAAGAAGCGATGGAGTTGATGTTTTCAAAGGATAATTATTTTATAGAGGTGGATTTTATGTATACTTCGGATCATGAACTGGTTTGTATGCATAAATGGAGCGAACAGTGGACAGGAGAAGAAGTACCATCTTTGGAGGAATTTACTACAGGAAAAATATTTGGAAAATACACTGCCATGACTGCTAAAGACGTGGTTCAATATATGGAACAACATCCGCAGCTTCATATTATTATTGATACGAAAGAAGAGGACCAAACAGAAGTTGTAAAATCATTGGTGGATTTAAGTGCTGGTCATAAAGATGTCACGGACCGGTTTATTATACAGCTTTATCAGGGCGGAGTAAAAGAAGAGATACAGAAAATATATCCATTTTCTGAAGAAAATTTTTTGTTTACAGCATATAAATTTGGCTCTCATTATCCAAATAAAATTATGAAGATCTGTTATGACGAAAATATTGCGGTAGTGACAGTTCCCTATGATGTATGGGATGAAGAGACGAAAAAACTGTATCTGTCAAAAGGGTTTACTCTGTTTGAACATACCGTGAACAGACCGGATTGGGCAAGAATATCATTAAGAGAAGGAGTGCATGGCTTCTATACCGATTTTCTTTCGGAAGAAGATTTGCAGGATGAAGATGCAAAAGATTAAACTAGAGAAATATATAAAAGAATTTCTAAAATATTTTGGGCTGATGTGCTGTTTGATCATGATTGAAACGGTTTTTAGGCTTCAGCCAGAGATTATGACTAATTATATTTCTCCATTGGATGAAGTTCCTGTTTTATATGATCTATTATGGAGTATGATCCTAGTTGCTGTCTTACAGATGATACCAATAAAGAGAATCAGAGGGATTGTATATGTCTGCCTCTATGTATTCTTGTGTGTGTTTATGTTTTCAGAATATATTTATTGCAGGATCTTTGGACGGATTTATGGGGTGAAGACGCTGCAATATGCCGGGGAAGCCAATGATTTTGCAGGTATGATCTCATCCTATTTTGATGGGGCTTCTTGGTGTATCGTAGGAATCTATGTACTGTTAGGGGTGGTTGGATGGTTTCTAACTGTGAAAATAAAAAAAGATGCAAAAAGATGGAAACAATCTATTGTCTTTGGGGGTATCATAATTGTTATTAGTATTGGATGCATTTTGACAATTCCAAAGTTATTTAAGGAAACAGAACGTACAGCTCAGGGTCCCATTACCTATATGTATAAAAGGACCATCTACCAGGAATGGATTGACAACAAGCGGGCGGTAGGCATGTTTGGCGCTTATGAATTTTTGGCTAGGGATATTCGGTTATCAATTCAAAAAGAAGTGGTATCAGAAGAAGATTTGGCGGTATTAGATACCTATTTTTCAGAGAACCAGAATAAGCCCAATGAAATGACAGGAGTATTAGAGGGGAAAAATTTAATCTTAGTATTGATGGAAAGCATTGATGATTGGCTGGTAAATGAAGAAACTATGCCGACGATGTGCAAGATGATGGAGGAAGGCATTAATTTTACGAATATGTATACTCCTATTTATGGAGGAGCAGCTACGCTAAACTCGGAATTTTGCAGTTATACGGGTCTTACCGCTCCGGCAAATGGAGTTCCTTTAGTAAACTATACCAATAACTATTATCCATATAGTTTGCCGCATCTGTTTAGGGAAGAAGGCTATTCAGCGGCATCATTTCATTACAATTCAAGCAGTTTTTATAATCGTCAAAACATTCACAATGTTGTGGGATTTGAAGAATATGTTTCGTATCAGGATTATGAAGAAGATGAAATTGCGCAACAGGACAGCACTTTAGTGACAAATGATGCTATTTACCAAAAGCTGATTGAGAATAAGCCTTTCTTTAATTTGGTAATTACGTATAGTGCACATTCTTCTTCGGGCAATAAAGCATATTCCCATGAGGATCAAGCCATAGAGATTTACCCGGAATATATTGGAAAATATAAGTCGGAAGAGATGGATTCAATTAGCGCAAAAGCAAGGCTTACCGACGATATGTTTTCAGAACTTCTTGTCAGACTAGAAGAAGATAATTTATTGCAAGATACCGTGATTATTGCTTATGGAGATCACTATGATTACACTATATCTAACCAAGAGTATCTGAAAGAATTATCAAATGCGGAAAACGTGTATGAACTGTCTAAAACTCCATTTTTTATCTGGGCAGAAGGCTTGAAATCACAAGAGATTACAAAGGTAGTAAATATAACAGATGTCTATCCGACGATATGCCAGCTGTTTTCTCTGGATAATGCGGGATATTTTATTGGAAGTGATCTATTTGATCCTGATTATGAAGGATATGCATATTGGCATGATGGCTCTTGGATTTGTGAAGATGGTGCTTTTTATAGTGATACAGGAGAGAGAAAAGGGAGTATAGATGCGAAGGAATCCGGACAACTGCAAGAAGTTATTTCTGAAAAAATGAGAGTAAATCAGCTGGTATTGGAAACAGATTATTTTCGGTATTTAGAAAAAGGAATTGAAAAATAGTGTAAAATGTTATATATTAGGGAAAATGGCAGTGTTGCTGCTTAGTAAGAAATGTAAAAGGATGGATGTGCTATGGCATTATTAAAAGAGTGGAAAAAAATTGCATATGACGAGTCAAAGGACAGGGGCGCGATTCAGAGATTCTGGGCCAATTATTTTAACTTGGAAAAAGGTGTCTATGAAAAGCTATTGACAGAGCCGGATGTGGAAGTAAAAGGAACGGTCAAAGAGCTGGCGGAAAAATATGAGTTGAGTGTTATGGAAATGACCGGTTTTCTGGATGGCATCAATGACAGTCTGGTAACGCCCAATCCCATCGAGGAGATGGAAGAGGACACAGTAGTCAGCCTGAAATTTGACAAAGAACATCTCTATAAAAATATGGTGGATGCAAAGGCAGACTGGCTGTATGAATTGCCGCAGTGGAAAGAAATCTTTGATGATGCCACGAGAAAAGAGCTGTATCTGGAGCAGAAGAAATCCGGTACAATCATCAAAGGACCTAAGATCGGGAGAAATGACCCTTGCCCATGCGGAAGCGGCAAAAAATACAAGCAGTGCTGTGGAAAGAAATAGATGTTGAAAAGTAGTACCTTTGTCTGCACAAAGGTACTACTTTAGTTATAATTGGAGCACTATAATATAAGGAGGCTGAGAGATGAAGATGAAAAAAAAGAAAGTATATACAAAATGGATAAAGTCTTGCAGGCTTTTTTTAGAACATGTGTATCTTTTTTTTCTGGCATTATTTATTGTACAAGAATTTTTAGAATATTCGATGTTTCCGATTGATTGGAAGGCTCCTTTTGGCAGTCTTGTTATTCTTAACAATCTGTATTTATGGCTATTTGAATCACCACAATATATTTTATCAGTCATTGTAATTGCGAGAATTTTTCTCTTGAAAAAATTTGACTGGAAGTATTTGCTTGCATCTGCAGGTGTTTTCCTCTGTGTACGCTATGCATGGCTGACAAACAGGAATGTCAATATATTATTCTTTGCTTTATTAATCATTGGTGCGAAAGAGATTTCATTTAAACGTATTGTAAAAGTGCATTTATGCACGCTTGGGATATTACTGGCGATTACAATCAGCGCATCAATGATAGGAATTGTGGATCAAGTCTCCTATGTAATAGCAGGCCGGCGAACACGTTATGCATTTGGTATGACATATCCTACTAATTTTGCAACTTATATTTTTTATCTCATTCTTTACTATTGGTATTGCCGCAGAGAAAAAATACTATATAGAGAGATTGCAATAATTGCTGCAATTGGTGTCTCACTTTTGCTGTTATGTGATGCAAGATGCACATTTATCTGCGTTTTGTTAACCGTAATTGCTATGTGCTATTGTAAATCGAGATGGAAAACAGATATGATATCTGCGTTATTGGCACTATCAACGCCGCTGGCCGCAGTATTTTGGATGGGTCTTACATTGCTTTTTGACTCCCAAAATAATTATTTTCAGAAAATAGATGATCTTGTTAGCAGTCGATTGACATGTGGCAAAAAGGGTGCTGATATTTATGGATTTCATTTATGGGGACAGGAGATCAGCATGAATGGAAATGGAGAAGGTATCTTATCAAAAAAATACTTTTTTTTAGATAGTTCTTATATGCAATTTGGCATTATATATGGTATCGTTATATTGGGATTCATTTTGTTGGCGTTTTTGCTTATTGGTTATCAGGCACGAAAGGATGGTGAATGGGTTCTTTTGTGTATGTTGGCATTGGTTTCTATTCACAGTATGATTGAACATCATATGCTGGAGATTTCTAACTGCTCTTTGATATTAGCAGTCTTTGCTGAAAGGGGTATAAAAACATGGCAAAAAGAGATAGATGGGGAAAAGCGATTATCTGTACAGGAATAGGAATCATTATTGTATTGATGTTTATTTTGTGGAATTACCAATGGAAGATTGATCAGGAGATGGTGATTCCGCAGGCGGAGATACAGCCAGAGATCACAGAGGGCACAATAGAAGGATATGAGGAAGAAAGTGATCTGATCGCATATATGATCTATCAGATAGAGAATAAAAATCTGGATTATGCTTTACGGGGTTGTGCAATTGAAGAGCTGTCAAGATATTTTTCCATGACATATTATATACAATATACAGAACAATATCCCGATTTATCTTTGATACCACCTTCGGATTATGGAAGTCCTGCATATGAAGCCATTACAGTATCCCGTTTATCCAATGATTATGCGCTGCAGCTGGAAAACATGTTTCAAATGTTAGGAGAGTATGGGCATCTGGATCTTTGGGATATTACGGAAAATGTCCCCGAAAATCCAGATGGGATGTACTATATTAGAAGAAGTGAGATTTGTGAGATCTTAGGGGCAAGAAGTATCAGAGAGATGCTGGTGGTAGTTAACACGGATAAAGGTCCGGTATGCATGGAATGGACGCTTGTCCGGTATAAAAGGTTTTGGAAATTGTTGTTATTTAATCCTTTAGATCAATATAAAGATGAAAAATTAAATCTGGTAAATAAAGAGATAGAACCAATGCCATCTTTGACGGTTAATATGACTGAAGAGGATGTGCTTCCCAGCAATTACTATTATATTAATGACTGCTCAGAGGAAGAACCAGAACACTTGTTAAGGAGATTTCTGTATTATCTTCAAAGGCAAGATGTATGGTCAGCATTAACCTATTATTCTTTGTATGAACAAAATCCTGCTGCTGATATGGCTTATTTCCAGCGTCAAAGTCAGGCGGCGTTGGAGGTTCAGAATGTATTGTATCGTATATTACTGCCAGGAGAAGAAAAGCAAGCATGGTATCTGCGGGATCTGAAACACCGAGCGGAAGATTTTGTGGAAGAAATAAGTACCGCTCAGATGATCTATGTGGATTATTATGGATTTGAGGTTATAGAGGATAGAGGGAACAGTATGTCTTGCAGAGTGGGCTGTGGTTATAATAGAGAGTTTCGGTGGATCAATTTTGAAATCGTCTATAAAAATGGATGGAAAATAGAAAGGATAGGGATATAAAAATGAAAAATGTAGCAATATTATATATTTGTACAGGGCTGTATGTGGAATTTTGGCAAGACTTTTTTTTGAGTTTTGAAAAAAAGTTTTTGCCAGATTCCCGAAAGGAATACTATGTATTTACGGATGCGGTGTCTTTGTATGGGGAATGTGATTGTCGTAGAATCCATAAAATATACCAGGAAAATCTTGGATGGCCAGAAAATACACTTTTTCGGTTTGGATTTTTTCGTGCAATTGAAAAAGAACTAGCTGGTTATGATTATATATTTTTTATGAACGCAAATATTATTTGTCATGAGGAAGTCACAGAGAAAGAGTTTTTGCCTCTGGATGAAAATATAGTAGTTGTCCAGCATCCAGGATATTATAATGAACGACCATATATTTATGCCTATGAAAGACGAAAAAAGTCACTGGCCTATATACCATATTGGAAAGGGCAAGTATATGTATGTGGAGGAGTAAATGGAGGCAAAGCGGGACCCTTTTTAAAATTAATCCGGGAATTGGATGAAAAAATTAAGGAAGATTATGAAAATGGGATGATTGCAACATGGCATGATGAATCTCATCTTAACAAATATATTTTAGATAGAAAAGATTACAAGCTGTTATCTCCTTCGTACTGCTATCCAGAAGGATGGGATCTTCCTTTTGAAGTGAAATTTTTAGTTTTAGACAAAGAGAAAAAGATCAAATTGGATCGGGTAAAGATCCAGGGACAAAAGAGAAAAGCATCGATAATGGAAAAAGTTAAAAAGAAAAGTACATTGCTATTTTGGTCTTTGATATATCGATTTAGTAAATTGGGAAATGAGAGAAGGTATTTATGAGAAAACTATATATTGTGATTCCTGCGTATAATGAAGAGCAAAATATCGGAAAGGTTATTGATGAATGGTATCAGATCGTTGAAAAGTATGGTAGTGATGGAGAGTCTCGGTTGGTTGTTATTAACGACGGAAGTCATGACCATACGTATGATATTATGTGTGAGTATGCAAAAACAAGGCCTATGTTTATCCCAATTGACAAACCCAATGGAGGCCATGGCGAGACAATCCTTTATGGATATCAATACGCATTAGAACATGATGCAGATTATATTTTCCAGACAGATTCAGATGGACAGACACTTCCGGAGGAATTTGAAGCTTTTTGGGATGTAAAAGACCAATATGATATGGTAATTGGCTGGAGAAAGTATAGACAGGATGGAAATTCCAGGGTTTTTGTGACAAAAACATTGCGAATCGTAATTAAATGGTGCTTTGGTGTGGACATTATCGATGCTAATACGCCATTTCGTTTGATGAAATCAAAGACTTTAAAAGAATATATCCATTTAATTCCAGAAGGATTTAATTTGTCGAATGTTATTATTTCTGTTATTTATGCAAAGAAAGGATGTAAAGTTAAATATTTGCCCATTACTTTTCGACATCGACAAGGCGGTGTTAATTCTATCAATATGAAAAAAATTTTTAAAATAGGAAGACAAGCAGTAAAAGATTTCAGAGAAATTAACAAAGCAATTTCATAAACATGTTAAAGGGTAAAAGGGAGAAATGAGTGACAGAGTGGGTAAAGAAAAAAAAATAAAGTTGATTGGTACAATACTTTTATGGATACTTGCTTTATTGATTTGCAGTTTAAGCAAAAATAGTTTCATTTCTGATGGGATACCATTGACAGATTCCTCTGTGTTTCAATATATTGGATACCAAATGTGGAAACATGGGGGGATTCCATATGTGGATTTTTTTGACCACAAAGGTCCTGTTATTTACTTTGTTAATATGTTGGGAACATATTTGTCATTAAGGTATGGCATTTTTTTGATAGAGCTGCTGTTTATGATGGTAACATTATTTTTTTCCTGGAAAACCTTAGCAATGTTTTCAGATCATCTCACAGCTTTGTTTTCAACGATTCTGTGCTATCTGTTTTTGTATGATTTTTTTGAGTGTGGTAATCTTGTAGAAGAATATGCTATGGCCTTTATGGCTGTGAGCATCTATTTATTTTCTGATTACTACAAACAGAAAAAAGTGACATGTCTTAGAATTATTATTATAGGTATCTGCTTTGTAAGTGTTTTATTTCTGAGACCAAATATGATTGGGATTTGGCTTGTGTTTTGTGCTGGTATTTTTATCCAGGAATTAATTACTAAAAATTATATATTTCTTATAAAAGTATCTGGGTTATTTCTATTAGGTGTGTTCATTGTGAGCATCCCAATCCTTGTATATTTATGGTATTGTCAAGCATTAAAATTATTTTGGGATTGTTACATCACGTTTAATTTTGAATATTCGGGTTTTGCAGAAGGTTCTGCCATACAAAGTTTTTACAGCTATTTAAAATCAGAATTTTTTATAATAACGATCTGTTTTTGGGGAATAGCAATATTAGGAAATAAAAGAGAGAGTTGGTTTTGGAAGTATTATTTGTCGGCTCTTATTGCTCTTATAGTCAGCGTGCTCCTTTGCTGTGTTTCTGGAAATCCAGTTCCACATTATTTAATGACCGTATTTCCAATTGCTGCTGTTGGATATGGGATTGGTGTGCCTAAAGTACTGGGATGGATGAATGGGAAAGGAAAAGTGATGATCTTATTGGGAATAGGCTTACAGCTAATGATGTTTCCAAAAACGTATTTCAAATTTCAAGATGAACAAAAAGTCAATTTTGATCAGGTGATCGGAAAGATACAAGAATATTCAGATGAAAATGACAGGATAACAGTGTATGGAAATGCATGTAAATATTATTTGATTTCAGAGAGAACATCCGTATCCAGATATATGTATCAATATCCGATTGGAGATGTGAGAGTGTCCATTATGGATGCATATTTTAATGATTTGTGCGAAAAAGAACCTAAAATGATAATTGTAGATCATACCTTTGATATGGCAGAAGAAAATAATGAGAGAATGGAAAGACTGATAGTGTCCTATGATTTACTATATGAGGAAGAAGATATCTCACTTTGGATAAAAGGTTTGGAATAGTATCATTTATTACTTGACAAGTGGTGAGCAGATGATATAATAAGTAACAATTGAACAGGCAAATACGCAGACAGGAAGAGTAGGATTGGAAAGCATACAGAGAGAGCTGCATATGGGTGCAAGCAGCTTATGGGGAACAATCTGAAGACCACCCTGGAGTGGCTCTAATACAGCCCGGCCGACACCGTTATCGTCTAATGAGTGGTGAATACAAGTAGGGTGGAACCGCGGTAGATGTCGTCCCTGAGCAGTCTTTATTAAGGCTGTTCAGGGATTTTTTGTTCGTAAAAAAACAGCAACTATCATAGGAGGTAGAGAATGAAGATTACATTGAAAGATGGCTCTGTAAAGGAATATGCGGAGAGTAAAGCAGTGATTGATATCGCGTATGATATCAGCGAGGGACTGGCACGTGCGGCTTGTGCCGGAGAAGTGGATGGAGAAGTGGTGGATCTAAGAACCATCCTTGACAAAGACTGTACATTAAATATCCTGACTGCACGAGAGGAAGCAGGGCTTCGGGTGCTGCGCCATACCTGCTCTCATGTATTGGCAGAAGCGGTAAAGAACCTGTATCCAGAAGCAAAACTGACCATTGGACCAGCCATTGATACGGGGTATTACTATGACTTTGATGCAGCTCCTTTTTCCAGAGAGGATCTGGACAAGATCGAAAAAGAGATGAAAAAGATCATCAAAAAGGGTGCGAAGCTGGAACGTTTTACGCTGCTAAGAGAGGAAGCTGTCAAACTGATGGAAGAAAAAGGAGAGTCTTATAAGGTGGAACTGATCCGGGACCTCCCGGAAGATGCCGAGATCTCTTTCTACAGACAGGGAGAATTTGTGGATCTCTGTGCAGGACCGCATCTGATGAGTACCAAAGGCATCAAGGCATTTAAGCTGACTTCTTCGTCCGGGGCTTATTGGAGAGGAGACTCTGACAAAGCCATGCTGCAGAGAATCTATGGAAGTGCTTTTGCGACAAAGGACGAACTGGAAGCATATCTTCAGCATCTGGAGGATATTAAAAAACGTGACCACAACAAATTGGGAAGAGAACTGGAGTTCTTTACCACAGTGGATGTGATCGGCCAAGGTCTGCCGCTTCTGATGCCAAAAGGAGCCAAGATCATCCAGACACTGCAGCGCTGGATCGAAGATGAGGAGGACAACAACTGGGGTTATGTCCGCACCAAGACCCCTCTGATGGCCAAAAGTGATCTGTATAAGATCTCCGGACATTGGGATCACTATAAAGAGGGCATGTTTGTATTAGGAGATGAAGAGAAGGATAAAGAAGTCTTTGCTCTGCGTCCTATGACCTGCCCGTTCCAGTATTATGTATACAAGGCGAGTCAGAAATCCTACCGGGATCTGCCGCTTCGCTATGGAGAGACTTCCACATTATTCCGCAACGAGGATTCCGGTGAGATGCATGGTCTGACCCGCGTGCGTCAGTTTACCATCTCTGAGGGACATTTGATCGTTCGCCCGGATCAGATGGTGGAAGAATTTAAAGGCTGCCTGGCATTGGCCAAAAAATGTCTGACGACTTTGGGAGTGGAAGAGGATGTGACGTATCATCTGTCCAAATGGGACCCCAATAACCGGGAGAAATATATCGGGGAACCTGAAGTCTGGGAGCAGACCGAGCAGCATATTCGCGAGATTTTGACCGAGCTTGAGATCCCGTTTGTGGAAGATGTCGGTGAAGCGGCATTCTATGGACCGAAAGTGGATATCAATGCCAAAAATGTATACGGAAAAGAAGACACGATGATTACCATTCAGTGGGATGCCCTGCTGGCGGAACAATTTGACATGTATTATATTGATCAGAATGGAGATAAGGTTCGTCCTTACATTATCCATCGTACTTCCATCGGATGTTATGAGCGTACCTTGGCATGGCTGATTGAAAAATATGCAGGAATGCTTCCAACCTGGCTCTGCCCGGAACAAGTACGTGTGCTGCCTATTTCCGATAAATATCTGTCTTATGCCGAGAAAGTGAATCAGGAACTGAAGGCAAACGGCATCTGGTCCACCGTGGATGCAAGAGCAGAGAAGATCGGATATAAGATCCGTGAGGCGCGACTATTAAAGATTCCTTATATGCTTGTGGTGGGAGAAAAAGAAGAAGCAGAAGGGAAAGTGGCAGTCAGAAGCCGTTTCTTAGGAGATGAAGGGCCAAAAGCGCTGGAAGAGTTCATCAGTGCAATCTGTAAAGAGATCCGCACAAAGGAGATCCGTAAGATCGAGGTACAGGAGTAACTATATAAATGTTATGATAAAGTATGCCTTCTGAACTAGTATATGGGGTAGAAGGCATATTTTTTATGGAAAATTGAAAAAATATGTTGACAAGTTATTACAGTTTTGGTATGATAACAAAGTCGGTTGAGAGAGACAGCCGATTCCAAAAAAGTCAATATGGCGAGATAGCTCAGCTGGCTAGAGCACACGGTTCATACCCGTGGTGTCGAGGGTTCGAGTCCCCCTCTCGCTACTGTGAAGAGAGTCGGAAAACGTTAAAGTCATTTACGTTTTCCGTATTTTTTACCCTGGATTTTGGAAATTGGGGGAGAAGATGAATATTATATGGATAGATGGCGGCCTGGGCAATCAGATGTTTCAGTATGCGCTGGCTCTGAAGATGCAGAGTCTGGGGACACAGGTAAAGATTGATGTGACAAAATATAAGGATCATCACGCGCACCAGGGATTTGAGTTGGAGCGCGTGTTTTCCATGCATTGTCCGCTGGCAGATAAGGCGGAGATTTGTAAGCTTGGCTATGTAAAAGCCAATCATCTGACAGAATGGATCAAACAGACGCCTTTTTGTAAAAAGACCATTTATAATAATGAATCATATACTTATGATAAGCAGGTCTTGAAACTGGATGGCTATTATATAGAAGGTTATTGGCAGAGCGAGCAGTATTTTTGGGATATTAGGGACAAAATAAGAGAGGTATATCAGTTTCCGGATTTTTTGACGACGCAGCAGCAGGCTGTGGCGGATGAGATCAAAGGGTGCTGTTCTGTGAGTGTACATGTGCGCAGAGGGGATTATCTGAATTATCCTTATTTGCAGAACATATGTACGATTGAATATTATCAGAGAGCTATGACATATTTTCGAGAAAAATATGCAAGCCAGGTGCAGTTCTATCTGTTCAGCAATGATTTTCCATGGGTGAAGGAGCATCTGCAGGGGGTAGACTGTCATATGGTGGAAGGAAACACAGGAGAAGAGAGCTTTCGGGATATGCAGTTGATGAGCCTGTGTAAGCACCATATTGTGGCCAATAGTTCGTTTAGCTGGTGGGGCGCCTGGTTGAATGGCGATCCAGAGAAGGAGGTAGTCGCTCCAGAACGTTGGGTCAACCATATGGCGAAAGAGGAAGTTGATATTATACCGGAAAGTTGGATCAAAATAGGAGGAGGCCAAGATGCGGGTAGGTTTCGGATATGATGTACATCGTCTGGTGGAAGACAGAGATCTGATCCTGGGCGGTGTGAAGATACCATATGAGAAAGGACTTCTGGGGCACTCGGATGCAGATGTATTGCTGCATGCCATCATGGATGCCCTTTTGGGAGCTGCGGCTCTTGGAGATATCGGAAGACATTTTCCAGATACAGATCCTGCGTATAAAGGGATCTCCAGCCTGCGGCTATTGGAACATGTGGGTGAGCTTTTATCTCAGGAAAGTTATCAGATTATCAATTTGGATGCTACGATTATCGCACAAAGGCCCAAGATGGCGCCGCATATTTCCCAGATGGTCGAACAAGTAGCACGGACGTTGAAGATTGATAAAAGCCAGGTTAATATCAAAGCCACAACAGAAGAGGGGCTTGGTTTTACCGGAAGCGGCGAAGGGATCGCAGCACATGCGATCTGTTCTATAGAGCCGATCAGCGCTTATATAGAGGCAGACCGGGTAACAAAAAGACTATCATGTGAGGGATGTGCAGGATGCCAGAGGGATTAAAAGAACTGCCCACACCACAGTATCTGTCTGCCGCTGAAAAAGACACATCCAGGCCGCTGTATGAAAAGGTGTTTCCTGAGGATACGCCGAGATTTGTAGATTACTACTATCAGTATAAGACGAGGGATAATGAGATTCTTGCCATCAGAGAAGAGGGACAGATTGTGTCTATGCTGCATCTTAATCCCTATGTGATGATTGTAAATGGATATGAAATAAGAAGCAATTATATTGTGGCGGTGGCAACCCATGAGGAGTATCGTCACCGCGGATATATGCGGATGCTTTTGGAGCGGGCGCTTCGGGATCAGGCTCAGAAAAAGATCCCATTTACCTTTTTGATGCCTGCGAGTGAGAGCATCTATGCACCTTTTGATTTTGTGCGGATCTGTCCTTATACCAGACTGCCTGTAAGGATAGAGCATATGGATCAGGAGGGGCAGAACCGATACCTGGCGTCCCGCTATCAGATGTTCTGTAAACGGGATGCCCGTTACATGGAAGATCAGGCAGCGCAGCAGCAGGCGGTAAAAGGAGAAGAGGCAGAAGAGAAGATGCCTCCTTATATGGCGCGTATTACGGATGTATGCGGTATGTTGTCACTGGTGGGCAGTCAAAAAAAGCAGACGTTGTATCTGCGGATCAAAGACCCGATCCTCAGAGAAAATGATGGATATTTCTGCTGGATGTTATCTGCCGGGAAAAGCCAGGCCAAGAAGCTGTCGTATGTTCCGGAGCATCTGGACCTTAAGCTTAGCATCGGAGAACTGGCATCTATGGTATTTGAAAGTTTTCGGATCTGTCTCTCAGAAGTGGTCTGAGGATGGAGGTTTTGTGTTAAAGGGGGAGAATGATGGGAGTGCTTCATTATATTAAAGAAGAGATTGCAGTGATCAAAGAGCGGGACCCGGCGATTAAGTCGTCGATGGAGGTGTTTCTCTATCCCACCTTTCATGCAATCTTAAAATATCGGCTGGCGCATCACCTGTATCAGAAAAAGCATTATTTTTTGGCCAGATGGATCTCGCAGAGATCTGCCAGGAAGACCGGGATCGAGATCCATCCGGGAGCGAAGATTGGAAAAGGATTGTTTATCGACCATGGAACCGGCGTTGTGATAGGAGAGACGGCTATCCTTGGGGACAATGTCACCTTGTATCAGGGAGTGACTCTAGGCGGTACAGGCAAGGAAAAGGGAAAACGTCATCCCACATTAGAAGACAATGTGATGGTCAGCGCAGGGGCCAAGATCTTAGGTTCTTTTACGATTGGGGAAAATTCCAAAGTAGGAGCCGGCAGTGTGGTGCTTGGCCCGGTGCCTGCTAACTGTACCGTGGTTGGAGTTCCAGGCCGGATTGTGAAAAAAGATAATATTCGGATTCCGCGAAATGATCTGGATCAGGTAAATCTGCCAGACCCCATATTAGACGCCATCAAAGAACTGCAGGAAGAAAATAAAAAACTGCGAAAAGAGATTCAGTTGTTGAAAAAGGAAGTAGCAGGAGGAAAAAGATCATGATTCGTATTTATAACACATTGACCAGAAAAAAAGAAGATTTTATTCCGTTGGAGGAAGGCAAAGTCCGTATGTATGTCTGCGGGCCAACCGTCTATAACTTTATTCATATCGGCAATGCCAGGCCTATGATTGTCTTTGATACGGTGCGCCGCTATATGGAACACAAAGGGTATCAGGTGAATTTTGTGTCCAATTTTACCGATGTGGACGATAAGATTATCAAAAAGGCACTAGAAGAGGGCGTACCGGCAGAAGAGATCTCCAAAAGATATATCGAAGAGTGCAAAAAAGATATGGAAGGCATGAATATCATGCCGGCCACTACCCATCCTCTGGCGACCCAGGAGATCGATGGGATGATCGATATGATCGCTGCGCTGATCGATAAAGGGTATGCCTATGCGGTAAATGGCACCGTGTATTATCGTACCCGCCGTTTTGCTGAGTACGGAAAACTGTCTCACAAAAATCTGGATGATCTTCAGGGCGGCAATCGCTCCTTGCTGGTATCAGGGGAAGAGGAAAAGGAAGATCCGCTGGATTTTGTGCTCTGGAAACCGAAAAAAGAAGGAGAGCCTTACTGGGTATCTCCCTGGGGCGAAGGGCGTCCGGGATGGCATATCGAGTGTTCTGTGATGTCGAAAAAATATCTGGGAGAACAGATCGATATTCATGGAGGCGGTGAAGATCTGGTATTCCCTCACCATGAAAATGAGATCGCTCAGAGTGAGGCGTGCAGCGGATGCGAGTTTGCCAGATACTGGATGCACAATGCGTTTTTAAATATCGACAATAAAAAGATGTCCAAGTCTCTTGGAAATTTCTTTACGGTGCGGGAGATCAGTGAAAAATATGATCTTCAGATCCTGCGTTTCTTTATGCTAAATGCCCATTACCGCAGTCCGCTGAATTTTAGTGCAGATCTGATGGAAGCTTCTAAAAATGCCTTGGAGCGTATCCTGACAGCAGTGGATAACCTGTACTTTCTCTCAGAGCATACATCTGTGGCAGAGATGACCGCAGAGGAAGCAAAAAAAGCAGAGGAAGCAAAGAGATATGAGCAGGCATTTGACGCATCGATGGATGATGACTTTAATACCGCAGATGCGATTGCAGCGGTGTTTGATCTGGTGAAATATGCCAATACCTGTGCAAAAGAAGAGAGCAGCAAAGCCTTTTTGGATACGCTGCGGAAAAGGATACAAGATCTGTGCGGGATACTCGGCATTATTACAGAGAAAAAAGCAGAGCTGTTGGATGAAGAGGTCGAACATATGATCGAAGAGCGTCAGGCAGCAAGGAAGGCGAAAGATTTTGCCAGAGCAGACGAGATTCGCGGTCTTCTGCTGGAAAAAGGCATCATCCTGGAAGATACACGTGAAGGGGTAAAATGGAAGAGAGCTTAAGATACCTAAAGGAACAGTTTGCCCTTCCCGATGTGGATATACGGACGTATTCTCCGCTTGTGCTGGCTTATATCGGTGATGGGATCTATGAGCTGATGGTGCGGACAGTGCTGGTGGAGCAAGGCAATCGTCAGGCGAATACCCTGCATAAAAAAGCCAGCAGTTATGTAAAAGCTTCCGCGCAGTCCGCGATGATCTTAGCGATCCAGGAGGAACTGACCGAAGAGGAAGAGAAGATCTATAAGCGCGGGCGCAACGCTAAGACCGTCACCATGGCAAAACATGCTTCCATGCACGATTACCGCCATGCCACCGGATTTGAAGCCTTGATGGGGTATCTGTATCTGACGCATCAGATGCGGCGCATGATTGATCTGATAAAAATGGGAATGGAGCGGACGGGAGGACTGCCATGAGATACCAGGAATTGACAATAGAAGGGCGTAACGCCGTGTTAGAGGCCTTCCGGGCCGGCAAGACGATTGATAAACTATATGTATTAAAAGGCTGCCAGGACGGGCCAGTGAACAGCATCTTAAGAGAAGCGAGAAAACAGGACACGATTGTGAATTATGTGACAAAGGAGCGGTTAGAGCAGCTGTCAGAGACGGGAAAGCACCAGGGCGTGATTGCCCATGCGGCTGCTTATGCCTATGCAGAAGTGGAGGATATCTTGAAGCTTGCCGAGGAAAAAGGCGAGCCGCCGTTTGTATTTTTGCTGGACAATATCGAAGATCCCCACAATCTGGGCGCCATCATCCGTACGGCCAACCTGGCGGGAGCGCATGGCGTGATCATCCCCAAAAGAAGAGCCGCCGGTCTGACGGCTGTGGTGGCTAAGACTTCTGCTGGTGCCCTGAACTATACGCCTGTGGCAAAAGTGACCAATCTGGCGACTACGATTGACGAATTAAAAGAAAAAGGGCTGTGGTTTGTATGTGCGGATATGAGCGGCACCACGATGTATGACCTGAATCTCAAGGGACCCATAGGACTTGTCATCGGCAGCGAAGGAGAGGGCGTCGGCAGACTGGTCAAGGAAAGATGCGATTATATCGCATCGATTCCGATGAAAGGAAATATTGACTCTCTCAATGCATCTGTGGCAGCAGGAGTGCTGGCCTATGAGATCGTAAGACAGAGGATGTGCGAAACCTTGTAAAAATCTTTGTGAAAAGTGTCAAAAAGATGAAAAAAAGTGTTGACACCCGAACAAGGCTGTGATATTATAATCGAGTCGCGGGAACGCGACAGGATAAGCTGCTGTGGCTCAGTCGGTAGAGCGTCGCATTGGTAGTGCGGAGGTCACGGGTCCGATTCCCGTCAGCAGCTTTGTGGAGCGGAGATTCAGCAGAATTTCCGCTTTTTTCGTATCCGTAAAAGAAAAGATCTGGATGTAGGAAAAAGGGAATGGAAATATGAAAGGTTTGTTTCAAAAAGGACGGGATGCATTTGGACAGATGTCAGTCCAGGTAAAGGCTTCGATGGCATTTATGGCGGTCAACTTTATGCAGAAAGGGATTTCTTTTTTGACAACCCCTATTTTTACAAGATTATTATCTACAAAAGAATATGGTAAAATCACTGTGTATTCTTCTTGGCTGGAAATAGTTGGGATTTTTGCCATGTTTGGTTTGTCTGCCAATGTTTATTATAATGGGATCTTAGAATTTAAAAAAGACAAAGATAATTACACATTTTCACTTTTGGTTCTGTCTAATGTGATCACCCTTTTTGTAATGTCAATATTGTGGGTGGTAAATAAACACATGTTCTATTTTATGGATATTTCTAATATTTTATTTTTCTTTATGCTTT
>CAJUGG010000111.1 GCA_910585995.1 uncultured Lachnospiraceae bacterium | reverse complement strand
CGGCAGCGGCGGAGCCTTTGAGGAATAGGTCAGCCGGATCTGATCCTGCCATTCGCCCCATGCCCGATAGGCTTCCGACACAGCCGGGTCCTTTGCAAGCTCATCCACGATCTGATCTACCAGACGTTTTACATCCACTTTCAGATAGCCATATACCTTTTTTCCTCTGGTATTTTTGAGACGTCCAGAAAGCTGCTGCAGTTTCTCCCCAATGACTGGATTTTCACATACGCCCTGCAGCATGCCGTCCGTGAGCAGGCACATCCGCTCCGCTGCTTTTTCTTTCAAACTGCTCCGTGCCAGATTTTGTCCTTCGTAGATCTGTGCAAAATCCTGACGGAAGATATCGTGGGCCAGTTCCGAGCGCATGGCTTCGATGCCTGCTTTCGTCAGGAATCCATCATTGTCCTTCGCGGAATAGACCATCAGATGTACATGGGGATGATGCCCCTCATTATGGAAGGCCGCATACCATCTCAGATCCGCACTGTCAATCTTCATGTGCCTGGAGAGCATGGCACGTTTGGAACGCAGGAGCGCCATCCACTCTCTGGCGGAGTCATATCCGAGCCTTGCCGCATCTTCCCGGCGCAGGCTGACCACATGGGTCCAGACAGGTCCTTTGTGGTCAGATACTTCTTTCTGCACTTCTGTAAGGATCACCGGCTTTCCCGCATCCGTAAACAGGCCATGCTCACCGATCCGTTCCACACGGGGGGGGGCGGTTGGCCAGGTAGTCCACATAGTTTTCCTTCATGGCGGCCATGTCCAGGTTCCGTTCCAGCGCCTGAGTGATGAATTCGGAGGCGTTGCCGATGGTGGAGCGCTGTCGATAGTCCTCATACTCCAGCATATCTCTGGACTCCGGCATGTCTTTCAGGAGCTGCCGGATCAGATCTTTCTGGGCGGATGTCGCTGGAAGATTCTTTTTGCTTTCATCCGCTTTTTCCACGCCTTCACGGGTACTGATGTAGCGCACATAGTTCTGCAGATGCTCTGACGGAGCATCGCGGATGTAGCGGCTGGTGAAGATTAGTTTTGCCATAGAGTATTTCCTCCCATAATAAAAAGGCAGCCATCTCTGACTACCCTTTCCGAAATCCTGTCATACATTTACTTTTCTTACTCATCCGTGCCAAGCAGCTTTTTCAGATCGTCAATATCAGGAAGAGCCTTTTTTAGCTTATCTGACATATCCTTTGATGTCTTATAAGTTGCCACCCCCATCGGCTTGCTGTAATCCCTGATAACAAAATCCACAAAAGCTTTATTCATATCCTTGCATAGAATAATACCAATGGCAGGATTTTCATGTGGCTTCTTCTCAAATTTATCAAGTACGCTTAAATACCCTGACAATTGTCCCAAATATGATGTCTTAAATTTTCCTGTCTTCAGTTCAACCGCTACGAGACAATTTAATTCTCGATTAAAAAATAAAAGATCGATATATTGGTCCTCGCCAAAAGCATCCAGGTGGTATTGATTTCTCACGAATGTAAAATCCTTTCCAAACGTGAGAATGAACATTTTTACATTGTGGATTATCGCATTTTCTACTACCTTCTCATCTATATCTTCTCTATCTCTAATGCCCAATTCCTCCACATTGATATAATCAAGCAGATATTCATCTTTAAAGGTATTAACTGCCCGGAATGCCTGATCCGCTGCTGGAAGTGTTTCATAAAAATTGTTTGGCAGTCTGCCCTGATGGTGATAATCATCCGATGCAATACTTCTACCCAGAGCTTCATAACTAAACCGCTCTGTCGCACACCTTTTAATATAAAAAATTCTTTCATCTTCATCTTTTGTCTTTGAAAGAATAAGTCGATGATGTGAAAATCCAATACTCAAAAACTCTTCCATGGGGAATTCCTGCGTTTTTGGCACAAGCGTGTTCCAAATTTCATCATTACATTCATTAAGCAATTTGGCACATGTATGTGCCAAATTTGAACCCACATTATTATCATAGTTTACAGGCGAGTTATCCAGTTTTTTCCATTCTTCATAAAATGTACGCATATATCGAAGATTACGCGCCGAAAAACCCCGAAGACCTGGAAGTTCTTTGTCCAGCCGCTCACTGATCGCATCTATTGCTCCTTTTCCCCAAAAACCATTCCGGGAGTTTAAAGAAATGTACTTTCCAATACCAAAATACAGCATCAGCTGTTTTTCATTCACAATTTTGGAAGCATTATATTGGCTTTGCAAAATAGCAGTCTTTATTGTTTGGACAGCCTCATCGTAATTTTGAATTTCACTCATGGTCATTCTCT
>CAJUGG010000110.1 GCA_910585995.1 uncultured Lachnospiraceae bacterium | reverse complement strand
GAGGCGAACAATCCCCTCTACTGTCCGATACATTCTATGCAGACATTTGTCAAAGCCCCATAGACCCGGAGGCCGCATTTTGCGATAGCAAAAGCCTCTTTTCCGTCCCTCCCCTTAAAACTTCACCGGCAACCTCGGAATCCCCTCAATCTGCAGATACTGACTCATACAAGCCGCCACAAACTCATGATCTGCCATATGATCCAGCCCCGACACCAGCACGCTCCCAATCACTCCGGCTCCCGCCACCCGTATCGGAAATCCGCCTCCTCGCGCCACATACTCTCTCTCATTCATCCCATACTCTTCCAGTGTTTCCTCATTTTTCTTCAGCATCATAAACAGCCTCAGACTACTCATCTCCATCGTCCGCACCGTGTTCTGCTTCCTTGTCATCCACTGCTCATTGTTATAGTTTGTCCCCTTAAATCCATACTGAAACAGCGTATACCCATTATTCAGCCGAATACTAATCGCCACCGGAAGATGATTTCTCGCAGCCTCTGAAACCATCAATCTCCCCAGCTCCCACGCATCTTCATTCGTAAAATGAGAAAATTGAAGGATTTCCTCCTGCATAATCAATATCCGAATCGATTCTTCCAACATCATATCCATTTCCTCCTATTTAAGTTCCGCATCTGCCCTCCCTACGCCCCAACATCTGGAAGCATTTTCCGTCACTTCGTTCCGTAAAATCCTTCCGGGGCTTCGTTCTGGCAGATGCTGTTTTTTTATCTTAGTTCCGCATCTGCCCTCCCTACGCCCCAACATCTGGAAGCATTTTCCGTCACTTCGTTCCGTAAAATCCTTCCGGGGCTTCGTTCTGGCAGATGCTGTTTTTTTTATCTCAGTTCCGCATCTGCCTATAAAATTAGTATAGCACTTCCCCTCCAGAAATACAAGTTACGCCAAAATCAGAGGATTGTCTTCGTTATCTATTTCACAATCTCCGTCATAGCCTCTTTTAAGCCAGCAAGAGCCTGCTCTGCCTTCTTTAGACTGTCTTCTTTCACACCCATATAGAATTTCACCTTAGGCTCCGTCCCGGATGGTCTTACACAGCACCATGCCCCGCGCTCCAGCTCATAATAAAGCACATTGGATCTTGGAAGCCCCGTCGGCGTCACCTTGCCGTCTGCAAGAGATAACCTGGTATCCGCCTCATAATCCCGAAGCGCAATCACCTGATACGCCCCGATCTGTTTCAGAGGATTTTTGCGCATATCTGCCAATATTGTCTGTATCCGCTCGGCCCCATCCACGCCCTTCATGGTGATAGAGACCAGATCTTCCTTATAATATCCATATTTCTCATAGATCTTAAGCATCTGATCCCAGAGCGTCAGACCCTTTTCCTTATAATAAGCTGCCGCCTCACAAAGCGCCATCACAGCCACAACCGCATCTTTGTCTCTGGCATGGGTTCCCACCAGGCACCCATAGCTCTCCTCATAGCCAAACAGATACTCATACGAACCATCCCACTCAAAAAATTTAATCTGTTCCCCAATATATTTAAAACCAGTCAGCACCTCGATCACTTTCACGCCGTACTCTTTGGATATCTCATCTGCCATATCCGAAGACACAATCGTTTTTACAAGTGCACCATTTTTTGGCAGCTTTCCCTGCTCCCTTCTCACAGACAGCTCATATTCTGCAATCAAAAGCCCCGACATATTTCCCGTAAAAGGAATATACTCTCCGGTCTTTGTATCTTTTGCATAGACTCCGAGCCGGTCTGCATCCGGGTCTGTCGCCAGCACCAGATCCGCATCTGTCTCTTTCGCCAGCTTCAGCGCCAGTGCAAATGCTTTGGGATCTTCCGGATTGGGATAGGATACCGTCGGGAAATTGCCGTCAGGCAGCTCCTGCTCTGGCACCACCTGCACCTTTGTAAAGCCAAGCTCTCCAAGCACACGTCTCACCGGCAGATTCCCTGTCCCGTGAAGAGGCGTATAGACAATCTTCAGGCTGTCTGCCATCCTCTGAATCGCCTGGGGACTCAGCACCAGCTTTTTTAATTCCTCCATATAACGGTCATCGATCTTTTGACCAATCACCCGGAACAATCCCTTCTCCTCAGCTTCCTTTCGCTCCATCATCCGAATCGCCGCAAAATCTGTCACCGCATTCACTTCTGCGATGATCTCTTTGTCTTTTGGCGCGGTAATCTGCGCTCCATCTTCCCAATACACTTTATATCCATTATACTCCGGCGGATTATGACTGGCCGTAATCACGATCCCGGCGATACATCCCAGTTCCCGAAGTGCAAAAGACAACTCCGGCGTCGGCCGCAGCGTCTCAAAGCGATAGGTGCGTATCCCGTTGGCATTCAGGCAAAGCGCCGCTTTCTCAGAAAACTCAATGGACTTATTCCGGGAATCAAAAGCAATCGCAACGCCTTTTTCTTCTCCGCCTTGTTTCTTAATATAATTCGCCAGGCCCTGCGTAGCCTTTGTCACCGTGTACTCATTCATCCGGTTTGTCCCGGCACCGATCACCCCGCGCAGCCCGCCTGTCCCAAATGACAGATCCTTATAAAACCGGTCCTCGATCTCTTTCTCATCCCCGGCAATCTTTCGCAGCTCCTCCTTGGTCTGCTCGTCAAATATGGAATCTGTGCACCACTGCTTATATCTCTCTTTGTAATTCATTGTATACTCCTTCCGTTGTTGTATGCTGCCTCTATTTTATGCCCACCGCCATCCTTTGTAAAGAGGTGGCATCATCTTTCTTCACGCACTCTTTTTTTCATAATCTTCACATTTACATAAGCCGTCGCCCCAAATCCGAAAGCCAGATAAAATGGTGCCAGCACCAACACATAATACAGATCCAGCACAAGGCAGACCAGCAAAATATTATTTAGCACAATCATAAGCAACGTAGCTGGCAGCCGAAGCACGCCCATCCGAAACGCTTCTTTAACAGCTTCTTTCCCTCTTAGCTCTCTTTGCGCCATCAGTGGAAATATCCAGACAAACACCAGTTCCCATAGCGAAAGCAGACACCCTGCCCCCATGGTGACAATAAGAAGGGAACAGATGATAAATAATACATTGACGATAATCACATCCCCTAATCTTCCCATCATCTCAAAAAACAGATTGTCAATATTTAATTTTTGCATCTGTTTTCCCCTTTCCTATTCCCCTGCCGCAAAATCCAAAAATGCCCGTCCTGCTTCTTTTAAGCTGTCTGACCTCCATTAACGCCTTACACTGTTTTTCATTACCACATGTCCTGATACAATCTCCAAGCCTCGTCCTGAATTGGGATTTTTAAACTGTTTCATCAGTTTTTTGATTGCCACCTGTACCATTGCTTTAGTATTGATCTCATAGGTAGTGATCTTCATATCCGCATAACCTGGATAGAGGAAATTGTCAAATCCTACCACAGAGATATCCTCTGGTACTTTTAATCCTCTGGCATTTAACTTATTAATCAACATCCCTGCCACCAAATCACAATTACAGACAAAAGCTTTGGGTAGCCTCTTCGGAAGGGTAAACTCCACAATCCCCTGGGCATCTCGATCTTCAATCACCCACTCTGGATGGATATTTTTTTTATGCATAGTCATGGCTTTTACATACCCAAAGTAGCGATCCATAATACTGCTAGTTGCATAGATAGAACCGATAAAACCGATTTCATCAAATCCACGTTCAAAAAGTACCTCTGTCATTTGATACATCCCATAAAAATTGTCCGCAATCACTGCATCCTGTGCCAACTCCCGATCATAAAAATCCAAAAAGACAATAGGCATTGTTAAGGCTTCCTGAAGCCTTTTGATATATCGTCTATCAATCTCTCCGATGATAATCAGACCTTCGATCTTATTTTGCACCACCATCTGAGGCAAATGTTGCATCTGTCCCCTCTCATCCCTCTTCAGAGTCTCGATGGTGGTATAACACTGTTTTTCTGTGGCAGCAAGTGCCAGCTCCTGATAGAGCTTCCAATAGTAGGTCGTATGATTGCCCAGATAATTCTCCGCAATCAGCACTCCGATCTTCTGAAAATCCTCCATCCGTTCTTCGGACGTCTTCACCTTTTTATGGTGTTCGTACCCCAGCGCATCTGCTGCCTGCAAGATCTGCTCTCTCAGTTTCTCACTTACCCCTTTTTGACCGGTAAGGGCATTGTGCACCGTCACGGTGCTGACCCCAACCTTCTCAGCAATATCCACAAGTCTTACCTTACTCATCATACGCCTCCAAAACTATTTCTTGATAAAATGATACTGCTCATCCTCCAAAAGCCCCCGAAGGAAGATCACTCGGCTGTGCTGACTAGGCTGCGCTAAGACCTGCACAAACGTCACCAGAGCCTCAGAGCCGTCTTTTTAAGCCACTTCCCAGCAGTCATAAGGTTCTGGTCTGACCAGGAAGCCAAGCGGTAATAATCCCCCTCTCTGCATCAGCGACTGATATCTGTGATAGGTCTCGATCTGTCCTGGAATCTGTATGCGCTCCTCCTCTGAGATCTTGGTGATATCCAGTTCATAGCCAAACGTACCCGCCATCGCCACATGGCCTCTGGTCTCAAATGGGATATTTCTCCCCACGATATGATTCGGGCAGTCTCCCACATGCGCGCCCATTGTAGAGAGCGGATAGATCAAAGCCATACCCTCCTGAATGCGAAGCCGCTCTATGGCATCCACATTGTCCGAACACCAGATCTGTAGGCTGTAGTAGAACATTCCCGGATCAAACCTCGCTCCGCCGCCAGAGCAATTTTCCAGCAAAAGATCCGGAAATTCATTTGTCCAAATGGAATATCTTTTTTTCTTCCATGTATCTAATTCCCATAGTTTATACTCCTTCTTATCATGAAAATAAATGGGTTGCATTATTGCAAAAAAGCGAAGGGAGCCTCCGGCTTCATCTGCAAGTACTGCATCATCAGATAAGCACCGCGCAGAGAGATTCGTTCCCGTTCTAAGATCTCTCGTACAGTTTTTTTATCTGCTAACAGTAACTGAATCTCTTCTGTGGATTCGCAGGCAGCGATACCTTCTAAAGATGGCACTGTGCCATAGACAGCGCAGCTAGTCTCATCCGTAAGCCCCGGTCCCAAAAAGAAAGGACGGCGAAAGCAAGGGGAGCCGCCAGTATATTCGCAAAAAGTAAGTCCTGTCTCCTCTCTCATCTCCCGCACCGCAGCCTGACCAGGAGTCTCGCCAGAATCCACAAGACCGGCTGGAAGCGCATAGATCTCTGCGTCCAGAGGGTAACGGTATTCTTTGATCAGGACAAGGCGAGGATCTGCCTCTTCTGTGATGGCATAGATCACGATACCTTCGGGATCTAAGGCCTTGGTAGCGAGTTTTAGTTCTTGCTTCGTGTTTCTCGAAGCAAAGTAATAATCAAACGCTTTGTTATTTTTATTCCTTGCATCAATATGGTAGAGATTCAGATGCGGGTTATCTGTTAATCT
>CAJUGG010000109.1 GCA_910585995.1 uncultured Lachnospiraceae bacterium | reverse complement strand
TAACATTATACCCAATCTTTTCCAAAAAGAAAAGCCCTATTTATCTTAATTCTGCAATTCTGGAAACTCCTACATAGATTTGAGATATTTTATACCAGGTGGCATAATCTACAACTCCGGTCGCCAAAAGCCCAAAAATAGACTGAAATTTTCTGACGGCTGCCTCTGTCATAGGGCCGTAGATTCCATCTGCTGCGATACGTGGCAGCGCCGGATACGAACCAGCAATCACATTGAGTTGTTCTTGCATCTGTTGTACTTTAGGACCTCTTGTACCTTGATTTAAATTATAGCCAGGCCAGGAAGAAGGCACTCCTGAGATTTCTACTGCCGTATTGATATAGATGCTGTCCCCATAATAGTACCGAAGAATCTCTATTGCCGAATATCCCTGCTCCCCAAGACTTTGTGCTCCCCACTGCGTCATCCAGTTCGGGCAACTCACCCGCTTTCCGTCACAGTACTGCGTCAGAATCGGCTGCTTGACATTCGGTCTTGACAGATAATTTCCATACATCTCATCCACAACATTCGAGATAGTCTGGAAAATATTTCTCCCATATATCCACTTCTGGTCGAAAGCAGTGGAGGAGGTGATGGTAAAATCATAGCCTTTGTTGCGATACCACTCCGTATACACCCGATTCAGCACAAAGGACATAATTGCCAGGACATTGGCCCGGATGGCGGCGTCGGTCCAAGTGGCGTAGATTTCGCTAGAAGCCACATTTTTAATATAGTCGCGAAAACGCACCCAGTAATTCTTGGCGCTGGTATCTGTGGGAACGCCGTCGTGCACAATCACAAATTCCGGGATTACCACCCGGCTTAGGACAATCTCTCCTGTCTCATCGGTCGGTTTAATCTCATCCTCTGCAATCTTTGGCGGATAGGTGCCAAACAGGGTATGCGGGCCGATGACGATTCGCTCAAACTCCTCATCGGGGACGCTTGCGCGCATCTCAATCTCCTGAATCGCAATCACACCCGGCAGCACCTCTGTCCCGGCAACTTCCACATCCTCGTAGCCTTCTGCCTGTACTTGTATAGTGTACTCTGCGTAGGGTTGTTCTTCTGAATACTGAAGGCTGTATTCTAAGTTGGGAGCCGCAAGCGTAATCAGCTCTGTCATCCCTGATTCATCTGTGATAAATTGCTGCATCTTGCTTGTTGGGTCTCCTTCGTAGGAAATCTGCACCATGGCATTTGCTACAGGTTTTAGCGTACCTTCTATCACCAGACGCACCTGAAGCTGACCAGACGTATTCTCCAATTCATTTACTGGCATAAAATAGCCTCTTATTAATATAATTTTTATTAATATATGAATAAAGCCTCTTTTCATTCATTATTTTATCCGTCTCTTCTGTCAGATATACAAGGATTTATGGTTTTTCCCCATTCTGATACTGTTCCACGTCCTCTTGCTCGACCTTAGCATAGGGCAGGCGGATATATTTCCCATCCTCCAGTTCCAGACCGGACAACTCCCCTCCCGTCGCCAGCTCATACGCCAGGTTCAGCATGGCAAATGCCTGTCCTTCTTTATCATTGTAGACCGTTCCGGCCAGTTCTCCTTGTTTTACAGCCTCCAATCCCACATCAGTCCCATCGATGCCCATAATGACCGGCCAGTCTTCTCTGGCAATCTGTGCTGCTTTTAAAGCATCCACAGCGCCAAGGGCCATGTCATCGTTATTGGCCAGCACCAGCTCAATCTCCGCTCCATGCTGATCCAACATCTGGGTCATCTTCGTCTGGGCCTGCGCCCGGTTCCAGTTGGCAATTCCATATCCTAATTTTTCCACCTTCACCTGATGCTCCATAAGCGTACTAACTGCATATTCTGTGCGGACGATGGCATCCTGATGACCTGCTTCTCCCTCCAACACCACATACTGAAAGACTCCGTCCTGATTCTTATCCACAGACTCGTCGCTTTGAAAGATCTCGGCAGCAACCTCTCCTTGCATTACACCAGATTCAAAGGCCTTGGCCCCCACATAATACAACTGATCCCACCGCTTCAGATCCTCTTCCACCAGTTCCCGGTTAAAGAAAATAATTGGAATATTTTTCTTTTCTGCCATATCAATAATCGTGGTAGGTTCTGTGCGGTCCACCAGATTGACACAGATCACGTCACACCCGTTTTCCAGCATATCTTCCACCTGGCTGTTCTGTGTCGTCTGGCTGTCCGCAGCGTTACAGACCTCAATATGAATCACCGTCCCAGTTTCTTTTTCCTTATTGCTTAGATCCGCACTAAAGCATTCGATCAACTGTGAGATAAATGTATCATACTGATCATACACTGTGACTCCAATGCGGATACTTTTCACATTCTCCTTGGTATCTGCATCCTGACAGCCGGTTAAAATCCCTGCTGTCAGACACAGACAGATCCCTTTTCTCCACCATCTGCTTTTTTTCTTCATCATTTCCCCCATTACTGCACGATTGGAAACAAGATCTTTTGGTTCTCTGCATCATACAGATTTTCTTTGTCCACCACCAAAAAATCCACCTGACTGCTCTCTCCTTTTGTGCTCGGATAGGAGAGCTGCCTGTCAATCTCTTTTACGCTGAGATAGCCCATATGAAACTCATTGGGCACCACCAAAGATGCAATCACTCCCCGGTCCAGATAATACACGGTTTTCTCAGAGACCCCTTCTCCATACAGTCTGCAGGAAGCCAACCTCTCTTGCGTCTCCTGCAGATAGTCCACAGCCCGCTCCGTCTGCGCATCTTCCAGCGCCACTAAAATATCCACTGGCGTACTTGCCTCCGTCTCTTTGATGGTATCTGCTTCTTTGTCGTCTAAGATCCAGCAGATCTGTGCGTTCGAATGTTCCATACGCTTGATAAACCCTGACAGCCTTTGCTGCATAGCGATCTGTTTTTGGTTCCCTCCAAGTATCCCTATCCGCTTTCCTTCCAGCTCATTTTTGTAATCTCTCAGGATGCAGTCTGCAAGTGCTTCTCCCATACCGGTATTGTCCGGCACGATGGAGGCAAAACATTCCTGCGGTTCAATATCTGTCTCTAGGAACATCACAGCTTCTGTCTCCAACAGCTCTTTTAATTCTTCATAGACACCATCGCTGGAGATCATCTGGAGAATCACTCCATCCACTCCATTGGACAGCTCCCTGCGGATCACGGTCAGTTCTTCTTCTAAGCTTAAAAATGGCCCTGTGGACACCAGATTCAGATCGATCTGGCAGTCTCCGGCTGCCTGTTCCATACCTTGTTTCATAGCAATCCACCGGTCATTGCTGCTGTCGCTGACAATCACAGAGACGAGATATCGCTCATCTTCCTGTCCGACTCTCCACATCCTAAGAAGCATCCAAAAACCCACGCAAGCCAGTCCTAAGCATATGATAATCCCATAGATTCTACGTCTCCTCACTGCTCCTGTCTCCTTCCTGCCTCTTCTGTTTTCCGCCTTCTAAGCGCCTCTGAGTCTCTGCTGAATAGATGATATAAGGAAGATGGATGCGAACACATGTTCCCTCATCTGGTATACTTTCGATCTCCAGACCATAAGAATTTCCAAAGCGAAGTCTCAGTCGGTTATGCACATTAATCAGCCCTACACCAGACCCTTTTTTGGGCACATGATTATTTTCTGCCAGCAATTGCTCCACCATCTCCTTTGGCATCCCGATCCCATTGTCGCTCACCTCGATATAGAGATCTTCGCCCTTTTGATAGCCTCTCACCCGGATCTCTCCATCTCCATCCATCCCCTCCACGCCATAGTAGAGGGCATTTTCCAGCAAAGGCTGTATCACCAGTTTTACCGTACAACATTCCAGGATCTTCTCTTCGATCTGAAACTCCACCGTAAACGCATTCTTATAGCGGATCTTCTGGATATTCATATAATTTTTCGCATGTCGTATCTCATCGCTCACCTGGATGATAGTCTTCCCACGGCTTAAGCTGACACGGAAGAGACTTGCCAACTGTGTCACCATAAACACGGCGTCATCATAGCGTTCTCCCTCGATCATCCACACAATGGAATCCAGGGTATTGTATAAAAAGTGCGGATTGATCTGCGACTGCAGAGCATCCAATTCACTTTTGCGCTTCTCCTCCTGTTCCACCAGGATATCGTCCATCAACTGACGAATCTGCGCCACGGTGGAGCGAAGCGTCTTCCCTAAGTGCTCTACCTCTGAAAAACCACCCACATAGATCTTGGGATTCATATTGCCGGCCTCCCACTCCTTGACGGACTCATTGAGCCGCTGCAGGGGTTTGGCAATGCTGGAAGATACCAGCTGGTTAATCACAATGATCATCAGCATGGTCAATAGCATCAGCATAACAAAAAACAACCTGGTCTCTGTCAGTCCCATGTTCAGAGACCGCTTGGAGGTCACACTTACGATCTTCCATCCGGTATAGCTGACCGTCTTTACTGTGATCAGACGTTCGTCTCCCTGAAAATATTCCTGGTGGCTTCCGTCCTCATAAGAAGCTGCTTTTCGATTATTCTCTTCATACAGATTCATATAGATCAGTTTTTGGCGGGGATGATAGATGATCTCTCCTTCCCGGTCAATCAGATAGACATATTCCATGGAATTGTCAGTATTGGCTTTCTGAAGAAGCTGCTCGATACTGCTGTAATTCATATCCACCAAAAGCACACCCAGCCTGGAGCTTCCATTGTTGGTCAGTTCCACTGCCCTGCTGAGAGATACCACCCAGTAGTACCGATAGCTGGTGTTGTCGAACAGGTTCTGCACATGCGGCGTGGAAAAATGAAAATTTTCCATCCTCTCCATCGCATCTGTAAACCATTCCTGTTGGATAATATGAAGGTCTTCTTTCTCCGCAGACACCGGAATCGCGGCTACCAGCTCGCCCGCATTGGTATAGCAGGCAATGCTGATCAGGTTATCTTTATTGGCTTCATACAGAAGGTTCATCTCCTCTGCCATCGTGTCAGTCGCCAGATCTTTATCTTTAATCACACTGTAATACATAGTATCCGAGATCCGTCTCATATTTCGCAGATAGGTCTCCAGGTTAATGGCGGTCTGATCGAGGATCTGCTCAGAACTTTCTATGGTCATATCCTCCATCTTCTGCACCAGAAACTGATACAAAGTAATCCCCAGGATTCCCATACAACAGATGGATACAATGGTAAATGAGACAGAGATGATTAGCTGAATCGGCAGGACTTTTCTATCCTTTTTCTGAAATAATCGCCTCATGTCTTCTCCATCTCCACTGCCCTGTATTTGGAAGGAGCGATTCCAAATTGTTTTTTAAATGCATAGCTGAAATAGTTAGGATCGGAATACCCCACTTTTTCTGCAATCACATAGGTCTTCTCATTTCCGGTCATCAAAAGTTCCACTGCCTGTTCCATCCGATAGTCCGTCAAAAATTTCACAAATGTCTTGCCCGTCTCTTTTTTAAATATCGTGGAAAAATAGGCAGCGCTTACCCCCAAATATGCGCACAGCGTCTCAATCCCCAGATCTGGATTAGAATATTGTTCCCGGATATATCCCACTGCCTTTTGTACAAAAGATTTGGTGGTATTGCTTCTGTCACTCTGCACCGCCTGCTGCAGTTTCAGGCAGGTGTCCAGAAGCCACTCTCCCAAAGACGCCGGTGAATCCTGCTGCAGTGCCTGTCCATAGATATCGCTGTCTTCTCCAAAGCACTCCTCCATATTCAGCTGATTGTTATTTCCAAACCGAAAAAGTTCTGCGATGACCTCCAGAATCAGAATCCTGTATTTTTGCATGGTGATCTTGGAACGGGTAATCCGGTCTGTAAATTCCAAGATGGCTTTTTTGAGTGCCTCTTGTTCGCCCACGCGGATTCTTTTGATGATATTTTTTACATATGGCTCTTCCCACTGCACATCCACACATTCTTTGGGATCTGTCTCGGAGATGCTGATCGCTTTCATCGTACCATACAATACCCGGTAGGAAACAGCCTGTTTAGCACCCTGATAAGACAGCGGAAGCTGGATCAGTTCATGGCAGATATGTCCAATGCCCGCTGTCACTCTGGCGTCACAGATGCGTTTTGCCATCTTGCAGATCTTATCCATCTCATCGGTAAAAGCCACCAGTTCTTCTGTCTCTGACAACTGCAACAGGACAATAATATCCCCCAGATAACTCACTACCCGCACATCCCACCTGCCAGAGAGCTGCTCTTCTGCAAATTTTTTCACAGAGACCCCTAACAGTATGGGATTGAGTGACTGCTTTTCTTCGCCTGGCAGGACAGTCGTGCTGATATGCAGCACTGCCACCACATAGTACGGGCCGGACAATTCGATCTGGTAGTCATTCATATATCCCGCGATCTGGCTTTCCAATATCCTGCCCTCCAGTAAGGAAGTGTAAAAATTCTCCTGTAATACTGGCAGACTGTCCATATAATACTTTCGCAGTTTATCAATGTTGCGTTTTTCATCCCGCTCCTCGTCCAGATTCTTCTTTATCCGCTCAAATATTTCTCTTAGCTCATTGGAATTGATGGGTTTTAGAATGTATTCTTCTACCTCTGCCTTAATCGCCTCCTGTGCATACTCAAATTCATCAAATCCGGAAAAAATAATGACTTTTATCGTTCGGTAAAGCTTTTTTAACTTTCTGCACAGAGTCAATCCATCCATATACGGCATCTTAATATCTGTCATCACTACATCTGGCTGCAGTTCTTCTGCCATCTCCAGCGCTTCCACACCATTCCTGGCATAACCGGCAATCCGATATCCCATATGCTCCCAATCTAGTTTTTTTATAATAACCTGGAATACTTCTTCCTCATCATCCACCAGTAAAACAGAATATTGTTCCATATGATCAAGATTCCTTTCTCCATTGATAAAAAATAACGGCCAGGAGGCAAAATCCCAGCCGCTATTATCATACACCTTTTATTTCTTAGCTATGTATTTTCTGATATCCAGAGAAATTGCCACAAAGATGACGACACCAATCGCAATGTATTGTGAGTTCGCATCCATACCCAGATATTGCAGCGCAACTTTCAAAAGCTCAAATACTGCCACACCGATAATAGCCGAAGACACTTTACCGCGTCCTCCTGTGACGGACACGCCGCCGATGGTACATGCTGCGATGGCCTCCATCTCATAGCCAAGGCCAAGGGCCACAGACGCGCCACCTGCCTTTGCACCCAGCATAAATCCAGCCAGTCCATACATGGCAGCCGCCTTCATGTAGATCAGGATCATGGTCTTTTTCACAGGAACACCAGCTACTTCTGCCGCCTGTGGATTGCCGCCGATCGCATACATATATTTTCCATGACGGGTCATATTAAAGATAAACCACGTAATCGCCGATACGATGATCGCTATCCAGATCAGATAACTGATCCCTAAAAATTTGCCGCTGGCAACGCTGGTATACTCTGATACATAGCCGCCGAGTGGCGTTGCATTGGTGAAGATCAGGTTGATACCATAGACGATCTCCATCATAGCCAGCGTAGCGATAAAAGGAGGCACGCTTAAATAGGCGATAAAGAATCCGGTCACAGTGCCAAACAGACCGCAGATCGCCATGACAATCAGCGCCACCACAAATACGTTCATGGGTTCCATATTCGGAAAGAATTTGTTAGAATAGTCAATCCTCTGCAGCAACACACCCGCAATACATCCGCCAAAACCGATCATACGTCCTGCGGACAAGTCACAGCCCGCTGTGATCACGCAGCCTGCAATGCCCAGTGCAATCACCAGACGAGAACTCATGTTCATCAGTGTATTTAACAAGTTATTGGACGTAAAGAAATTATCCGTTGTCAATCCGGTATAGATGACCAGGATAAACATAACAATAATCACACCATTGTTAATTAAAAAATCTATGGCTTTTTTCTTATTTACTTTTTCCATTCTCTTCTCTCTCCTCTCACTATCAGAATTGGGTTGCATAGGCCATTACGCCTGCCTGTGTCATCTCTTCGGCCTCTTTGATCTCACCGGTCATCTTGCCATTGCACATGACATAGACCCGGTCGGACATACCAAGAAGCTCTGACATCTCGGAAGAGATCATAATGATTGCTTTTCCTTGTCTTGCAAGCTCATTCATAATCTCATAGATCTCATGCTTGGCACCCACGTCGATACCGCGGGTCGGTTCATCCATAATCAGCACATCCGGATCATTGGCAAGCCATCTGGACACAATCACCTTCTGCTGATTTCCTCCTGACAGATTGGAGATATGTTCTTTCATGCTGGGGGTCTTAATCCGCAGCTTCTGGATACTTTCATCCACTACCTGATTGATCTTTTTATGATCCAATATAAATCCGCCCTGGAGATATTTATTGTAGACGGACACTCCTACATTGTCTTTGATGGAAAGACATCCAAAGATTCCATTGCCGCGCCTGTCTTCTGTGATCAGGCCAATCCCGGCATTCATAGCATCGATCGGGTGTTTGATCTTTACTTTTTGTCCTCTTACATAGACCTCGCCGGAGGCCACGCCGCGGATGCCAAAAAGCCCTTCCATCAGCTCCGTCCTCTGGGCGCCTACCAGGCCGCCAAAGCCTAAGATCTCCCCTTTTCTCAGGGTAAAGCTCACATGCTGGAAAGATTTTTCATGGATCGAGCACAGATCTTTTACTTCCATCACCACTTCCCCTGGTTCATTGCCTCTTGGCGGATAGACATTCGTCAGTTCACGGCCAACCATCTTGGCAATGATCTGGTCGGTGCTCATCTCTGCCGCCGACCAGGTTCCCACATAAGTTCCGTCACGCATGATCGTAATATCATCCGCGATCCTTTTAATCTCATCCATCTTGTGAGAAATATATACCATCGCAACTCCTTTGTCGCGAAGATCATTCATAATTCGAAAAAGTGCCTCCACCTCATTGTCTGACAGAGAGGAGGTGGGTTCATCAAAAATAACCACTTTTGCCTGCTGAGAAACTGCTTTGGCGATCTCCACTGACTGCATCTGCCCAATGGAAAGACTCCCCAACTGCGCTTTAGGGTCAAAATCCATCTTGACCTCCTTCAGCCAGCGCTCGGTCTCAGCATACATCTTCTTGTGATCGATCATCTTCAGTGGCCCAAAATTTCTCGTAGGAAATCTCCCCAGATAGAGATTCTCTGCGACGCTTCGCGCCGGCACCGGCTGCAGCTCCTGATGCACCATGGCAATTCCATGCGCCATCGCTTCATCCGGATTGTTGATCTCGATCTTCTGCCCATCCAGATAGACTTCCCCTTCGTCCATCTTATAGATGCCAAACAGACATTTCATCAGGGTGGACTTTCCTGCACCATTCTCCCCCATTAATGCATGAACCGTACCAGGACGCAGAGATAATTGCACATGGTCAAGCGCTTTTACACCAGGGAAAGATTTACTGATGTTCTTTAACTCCAGTTTATAATCGCCCATTCTATATCTCCTATTTGAAGTTCCGCATTTGCCGCTCACAATGCCCCTGCTCTGTAAGGATGTTTGATCACTTTGTGCTCAAACATCCTTACGGGCATTGTTCGGGCAAATGCTGATTTTGCTTGTGTTCTCTGATTTTTTCGTTAAAAAGGGCGGGTGCCGTTTGACAACACCCGCACCATTTCTTACATGAACTGTGGTTGATCAACCGCTGTTACTGTACCATGTCAAGAATTTCCTGTGCATTATCCTGTGTTACTTTTACATAATCACAGCCGATATAATGATCATTTCCTGCGCCGGTCAGGTAGTTAACAGCCGCATCTGCTGCACTGTGGGACTGTGAAAAGTGATCATTGAATACGGTTCCTGTCATGGTTCCGCTGATTACGTTCTCAAGTGCCTCGGACAGAGCGTCTACACCTACTAAATAGATGTCCTCGCCTACTTTGCGGCCTGCTGCGTCGATTGCCTGTAATGCACCAAGAGCCATCGCGTCGTTGTTGCAGAATACTACCTCTACGTCGTTTCCATACTGTCCAAGAGCATTAGCCACGATCTGCTGTGCCTGATCCTGTGCCCAGTTGCCTACCTGATCGGTCAGGCAGTTCACTTCAAATCCTGCGTCTGTAAGAGCTTTTACAGAGAACTCGGTACGATACTGTGCATCAATATTCTCCGGGTCGCCCTCTACCATAATATAATCAATCTTGCCGTTGCCGTTCTTGTCGATCGTCTCCAGACCAAGATCGCCAATCAGCTCGCCCTGGAAGGTTCCGGACTGACGTGCGTCACATCCTACATAAGTAACGTCCCAGTTGTTCTCTTCCCATCTTGCCTCTTCATCTTCATCCGGCTCACGGTTGATGTATACCAACGGGATGCCAGCTGCTACCACTTTGTCTGTGATCGTCTCAGCAGAAGAAGAGTTCACCGGATTGATAATCAGTACGTCTACGCCTGCGGTGATAAAGTTATCAATCTGTCCGGTCTGTGTAGCCTGGTCATTGGCACCGTCAGAGATCGTAATATTGTCTGCGGAGAAACCAAGGCTTACCAGATAATTCTGAAGTTCCGTACGGAACAGTGTCATAAAGTTATCTGAGAACTGGTAGATACATACGCCTACTTTCTTGTCTGCAAGGTCTGCGTTGCCGGCTGGAGCTGCTTCGCCTTCTGTTGCGTCAGCTTCCTCGCCGCCTGTGGTATCCTCTGCCTCTGCTGGTGTCTCAGCCGGAGCCTCAGCTTCTGTCTCCTGTGGAGCGCTTGTTTCCTCCGTCTTGTTGCCGCATCCTGCTACCATAGCTGCTACCATGGTCAGAGAAAGGATTACACTGATTGCTTTCTTTTTCATTTTTGAAAACCTCCCTGTAATAATTTGGTAACTTCTTGTTACTGACCCTATTATATCAGCGGGTTTTTCAAAAAAACATACAAAATCCTTTCTTCTTTCTTGAAAATCCTTCGGTATTTTGCATAAAACTGACAATTTTCTAAGGTTTGTCTTTCGTCTCTTCGTCAGATTGCCCTGTTGAGTCATCATCTTCTTTTTGAAACAGCCGTACCGCCAGGAATAAGATCCCGGCTCCTCCCACTGCAAAAAGAATCGTAAACAACATGCAGAACGTATGTTCTGTCCCTGACATCTCTGAAAGATTTCCAAACAGTTCATATGCCAGGTACAACAGATATACGCCTGCTAATCCATAAAAAACGGACCGTTTTCGGTTATTTGACCATTCTCCCATCATCTACCTCCGCTTTCTGTATGCTAATCCAGTCTCTCCAGACAGTCCAGCCAGATCCGCGCGCACGCATCGCTTGGCATACGCAGATCACCTCTGGGGGATACGGCTACACTTCCTACCTTGGGACCATCCGGCAGACAGGAACGTTTGAACTGCTGCGAGAAGAACCGGCGGTAAAAGGTCTTGAGCCATTTTAAGATCGTCTCTTCATCATAGATACCAAAAAATGCCCGCTTCGCCAGGAAATATACCTTCTCCGGGGCAAAGCCAAACCGCAGGATATAATAGAGATAAAAATCATGCAGTTCGTAGGGTCCTACCAGATCCTCGGTCTTCTGGGAGATGACACCTTCTTTGGGCGGCAGAAGCTCCGGGCTGACGGGGGTATCCAGGATATCCAGCAAGATATCCGACAGTCTCTGATCTCCGCAGGTATCTGCATAATAGTGCACCAGATGGCGCACCAGCGTCTTAGGAACCGATGCATTGACGCCGTACATGGACATATGATCTCCATTGTAAGTCGCCCATCCAAGCGCCAGCTCTGACATATCTCCGGTGCCGATCACCATGCCATTGGTCTGGTTGGCTACATCCATCAGCACCTGCGTGCGCTCTCTGGCCTGGGAGTTTTCATAAGTTACGTTATGTGTCTCGCTGTCATGCCCGATATCCCGGAAATGCAGAGACACAGCCTCTTTGATATCTACTTCCCGAAGCTTTGCCCCAAGGCGCCTGGTCAGCTCACATGCATTGGTATACGTACGGTCTGTCGTGCCAAAGCAGGGCATCGTCACTGCGGTGATACAGTCTCTGGAAAGCCCCAGCATGTCCACAGCCTTTGCCGATACCAGAAGTGCCAGCGTAGAATCCAGCCCTCCCGATATCCCGATTACCACGCTCTTACAGCCGGTATGCTCCATCCGTTTTTTAAGTCCCAAGGACTGAATCGTCAGGATCTCCTCGCAGCGCTTCTCGCGCTCTTCCTTCTGATCCGGCACAAAAGGAGCTTTGTTGATATACCGCTCAACAGGCGCACTGAAATTTTTGATCCGAAACAGCACCTGCGTATAGGAATCCTCCCTTGCATCAAAGGTCGTAAGTCTTCTGCGCTCCGCCATCATCCGCTCCACGTCAATCTCGGCATAGATGGTCTCATTCTGAAAACGCCTGGATTCTTTTAACAGAGAGCCATTTTCACAGATGATATGATGCCCGCTAAAGACAAGATCTGTCGAAGACTCTCCTTCTCCTGCGCTTGCATAGATATACCCGCAGCTTAAGCGCCCTGACTGACAGCGCACAAGATCTCTTCGATAGGCTTCCTTTCCTGTCACTTCATCACTTGCAGACAGATTGACAATTATTGTCGCTCCATTCAGAGCATGACGGATACTCGGCGGGTCCGGCGCCCACAGATCCTCACAGATCTCACAGGCCACTAAAAGCTCCGGGATATTGGCACATGCAAACAGCTGATTTGTCCCAAAAGGCACATCCCCCTCATCTGCCCACTCCACATACTCGCAGGCAGACGGTCCCTTGGTAAAATGCCTTGCCTCATAGAACTCACCGTAATTGGGGATATATGTCTTTGGTACAAGCCCTAAAAGCTTCCCGCCGGAATACGCCGCTGCCACATTATAGAGTTTCCCCCTGATCCGGGCCGGAAGCCCCACAAAGAAGAGGCCATCCATCCCCTTACTCGCCCGGACGATCTCACAAAGGGCAGAAGCCGCCTCCCGAAGCAAAAGCTCCTGCAAAAACAAATCACTGCAAGTATACCCTGTAATACACAACTCCGGAAAGACCACCACCCTGGCCCCGTTCTTCCAGGCCTCTTTCATCAAGCGTATAATCTCCTGCGCATTGTACTTTGTATCCGCTACCCGTATCTTCGGCGCTAACGCCGCCACTTTTACAAATCCGTAATTCATCTAACCTAAGTCTCCTATTATAGTTCCGCATATGTTTAAAAAATACCCTTTCTCTAGAAGAATTTTCGGCCTCTTCGCCTCCGAAAATCCTTCTGGGTATTTTTTTAACATATGCTGTTTTTTGTTCTTATTTACTTGTTACAAATAATCCGAGAGTTCCCGTTGGTAAATATGCTCTTTGTCATATGCCGAATACTGATTCCAATCGTCGCCCAATGCCTCATAGATCCCCACCAGTCCTAACACCTCTTCCGGGCTGCATCCAAAAAATTGCTGCTCTCCTTTTACTGCAACCCATTGGAAATAGTCAGACTCGTCATCGCAGTCAAAGATCATCGTGTATCCTTTGAGCACTTCCAAAATATATAGCGCTGGGCCATTTGTGTTTCCGGCAGAACCTAAACTCATTCCAAAACCCCTTCCAAACACACGTTCTCAATGTGTGTATAATCTTTTCAAATCTTCCACTGTAAATTCATACGCCTCATTACAGAAATGACACTTCACTTCAATCGGTTTCCCTTCTTGTACCATCTCCTGTAATTCCTTTCGACCGACACTTAAGATCGCCTTTTCCACCCGCGTCTTGCTACAGTTGCAGGAAAATCTTGTATCCATCTGGTCTAGAAGCTCTAGTCCAAACTCTCCTAAAAGTTCCTCCAGTAACTGCTCTGGGCTGTATCCTCTGTCCAGATATGCGGTCACAGATTCCATCGCTGTCAACTTTTTCTCCAGCTTGTCAATCAGTTGTTCCTCTGCAAAAGGCATCAGCTGTATGATAAATCCCCCTGCTTGTCTTACAGTATTATCCCGCTCCATCAAGACTCCAAGCCCTACAGAAGAAGGCGTCTGCTCTGAGTTAGCAAAATAATAGGTCAAATCATCCCCGATCTCCCCTGTTTTTAACTCCGTCTGTCCCACATAAGGTTCCTTAAGCCCCAGATCCTTAATCACACTTAAGATCCCCAAATCCAGCGCTCCTCCCACATCCAGCTTTCCTTTCTCATTGGGAGGTAACATCACCTGAGGCACTTTTGCAAACCCCTTCACATTCCCCTGGGAATCTGCCGTCACGGTCAACCCCTTCACTGGCCCGCTGCACTCAATCTGAAGCGTCAAGAGGTCCTTTTCCCCTTTCATCATCGCCCCCATCATCGCTCCAGCCGCCAAAAGCCTTCCAAGCGCTGCTGTCACCACTGGACTTGTATCATGCCTTCTTCTAGCCTCCTCCACCATATCCCTAGCCTGCACCGCAAATGCCCGGATCTGTCCATCCGCCGCCGTCGCCCGCACTAAATAATCGTTCATCTTGTTTTCTCCTCTCTCTTCCTCCTGCATATCACGCAAACCCTCTGTGAATCCTCCCTCACCTCATCTTTCGTATACCCATCATACACATTTAAAAGCTCCAATCCTGCCCTCTCCACCAATACCTTAATCGTCTCCATCCCATACGCTCTCTGATAATGCTGTTCCTCATATTTTCTATAATACTCTGATTTTTCCCGAATGAAAAGCGTCAGATGATATTCATTGATCTTTTCCTCTTCTTCATAATAATTTTCCCAGATAAAACTCCCTTCATCCCGATTCTCTGCGATCGTCTGCTCTCCTAAAATCTCCCGATACTTATATTCCGTATTCAGGTCAAAGATAAACAGACCTCCATAGTCCAGATAATTCCTCGCTGCCAAAGTAAAGATATGCAGCAGTTCATCTTCCTTAAGGACATAATTCATCGAATCACAAACACTCACAATCGCCCGCACTGTCCCATAGAGTTCAAACTCCCTCATATCCTGACACAGATAGAGAATATCCAGTCCGGACTGCACTTTTCGCTGGACTGCTATTTCCAGCATCTCCTGCGACAGATCAATCCCGATCATATCATATCCGGCTCTGGCCAGACATTCGGTCATCTTCCCTGTTCCGCAGCCAAGGTCTAATACCAGTCCGTCTTCGATGCCATATTCTTTCAGAATCTCCTGGATACGGATACTCCAGTCTTCATAAGGAACATCATCCATAAACAGATCATAGACCTCTGCAAATCCAGTGTATATTTCCACTGCTTCTCCCCCTGTCTTTTTCTATATAAAATGAGGAGCCATTGCAAGATGCATCTTGCAACAGCCCCCTCCATCTATTGTCACCTAGTACCTTGCTGTATCAGTCCCGTCCTCAGATACTAATGATTGCTGCTCAGATATTTTTCAATATTCTCAATCGCGGCTCTCTCATCGTTACCATCTGCATATACAACTACTGATTCTCCTGCTGATAATCCCAGGGTCATCATACCCATGATGCTTTTGGCATTGACCTTTTTGTCGCCATTCTCCACATAGATCTTGCTCTCATACTGACTTGCCACCTGTACCAGCAATGCGGTTGGTCTTGCTTCCAGTCCATCTGCAATCTGAATGGTGATTGGTTTCTTAATCATTTTACTCCTCCTTGCCCTTACGCAATCTTTCTGCTGTAAGACTCAGCTTACGCAGACGATGATTCACACCAGATTTTCCTACTTTAGGAGACAACATGTCCCCTAGTTCCTTCAGGCTTGCATCTGGATGCATCAGCCTGAGCCTCGCTACTTCTTTTAGGCCTTCACTTAGTCTGTCCAGTCCTATCGTGGATTCAATGTAGCGAATATCCTCCACTTGACGAACGGATGCGGATACAGTCTTATTGAGATTTGCCGTCTCACAGTTCACCTTTCGGTTGACCTGATTGCGCATCTCCTTCACGATCCGCACATTTTCCAACTGCATAAGCGATACACTGGCCCCCATAAGCCCCAGCAGCTTAACAATCTGTGAACCTTCTTTTACATAGACCACCAAATACTTCTTGCGCCTGATGATCTTCGCGTCTACCTGAAAGCTTGAGAAAAGCTCGCATAACTGCCCTGCCTTTTCCTTTGAGGTACATACGATCTCAAAGTGATAGGATTTCTTAGGGTCACTCACAGAACCTGACGCAAGAAATGCCCCTCGTATAAAAGCACGACGACAGCACCCCTGCCTTAGCAACTGATTATGTATCAACGACATGCATTCCTGGATGGTTCCGTCTTCACCGAGCAAACATGTATCCCTTAAAAGTCTCTTTGCCTCCCGGTCCTTCTGTACAACTACAGAATAAGACCTTGCCTCCCTGCTCTTACGGACAGAAGCCTCCGCCTTAATATTAAATGCTTTTCTCAGTAATGTAAAGTATTTTCTCGCAACTGGAAGATTTTCTGTCTGAATTTTAACGCAATATTTATCATTTTCTGTAATGATTATCTTTCCGCATAGGCTAATGATAGCAGCAGTTTCTGCCACCCTGCAGTGGCGTCCGCCGGACGTGGGTCTTGAAAGTTCTTCTTTAATCTCTCCGGAAAACGACATCTTCTGTCTCCTTCCTGGCTGCGTTTCTTATTTCCCTCTTGCCGCATCCTTACCAATGTCCCGGTGCTCTAACTTCACTCCATAGTCGTTCTGATCCAGAAAACGTTCATAAAGCTTATTTGCCAATGTGACAGAACGGTGCTTCCCTCCGGTACAGCCAATGGCCACCACGAGCTGATTCTTGCCTTCCAGCACATAGTTGGGCACCAGAAAACGAATCATATCATCTAATTTGTCCAGGAAGATATGGGCCATATCATATCCCATCACAAAATCCTGAATCGCCTGGTCATTTCCAGTCAGTTTTCGGAGTTCTTCATAATAGTAAGGATTTGGTAAAAAGCGAACATCAAATACCAGATCCGCATCACTTGGGATACCGTATTTAAACCCAAATGAAAGAACGGTGATCATCAGATTTTTAAATTCCCGGTTCTGAATAAAGATCTTATCCAGTTCCTGTTTTAATTCTCTTACCAGCAATTTACTTGTATCAATAATATAGTCTGCATGTTTTTTCAGAAATACCAGACGGTCCCGCTCCAGTACAATCCCCTGCTCGATCCTGCCGGACTCTGCTAACGGGTGAAGCCTCCTCGTCTCCTTGTATCTTTTTACCAGCACATCGTCGCTGGCATCCAAAAAAAGGATCTCGTAGGGAATCCCCTGTATGGTCATACGCTCCAGGATCTGCTCCAGCTGCCCCAGTGCTCTGCCGCTTCTGACATCCAGTCCGATGGCCACTTTCGTAATCTCACTGTTCCCGGAAGCTGTCAGTTCTGCAAACTTGTCCACAAAAGGAACCGGCAGGTTATCCACGCAAAAGTACCCTGCATCCTCCAGGATCTTAAGCGCTGTCGCCCGCCCTGCACCGGACATACCGGTCACAATCACCAGTCTCATATCCTTTGTCCTCCCTTGTCCATTCCTCTACCAGCCCAGATATTTTACCTCTGTCTGGAGTTGTATCCCTGTCTGCTCATACACCTTTTTCTGCACATGCCGGATCACCTGGGCGATCTCCAGCGCCGTCGCATGGCCCCGGTTGATCACAAAGCCACAGTGCTTTTCTGACACCTGCGCATCACCGATCCGAAAGCCCCGAAGCCCTGCGTCCTCGATCAGCTTTCCGGCAAAATATCCTTCTGGACGCTTAAAGGTACTGCCCGCACTGGCATACTCCAACGGCTGTTTTCGTACTCTTTGTTCCTTTAGCTGATTCATCTGCTCCCGGATCTTGGTGCTTTCCCCTTTTTTCAGAGCCAGGACTGCCTCTAACACAATGCTGTGTTCCGCGCCGATCCTGCTTTTGCGATAGCCAAATTCCATCTCCTCATTGGTATACGCTCTCACGCTGCCATCCGTCAATAAGACCGTTACGGTGTGTACCACATCCTTCATCTCTCCGCCGTAAGCGCCTGCATTCATCACCAGTGCGCCTCCCACGGTTCCTGGAATCCCAGATGCAAATTCCAATCCCGTAAGTCCTTCTCTGCAGGCAACACTGGCTGCCCGTACCAACAATACACCTGCCTGAAGATGGATCTGCTCCCCTTGTACTTTAAGGTCAGACATATTTTTAAATAAATGGATAATCACTCCGTCATACCCTGCATCACTTACCAGGAGATTGCTGCCGTTTCCGACGATATAATAGGGCATACCCTCTCTCTGACATGCTGTAATTACCTCTGCTAATTGCTTTTTATCTTTAGGCTCTACCAGATAACGTGCACATCCACCCACTCGAAACGTTGTATGATCACTCATGGGTTCCTGCTCCCATACCTGTTTTTCTCCTACCAGTTTTTGCAAAATTTCTAACATCCAGATTCCACCATTGTTCTGCTTTCTATATAATCTCTTATGATACAACAGTTTTTCCTTTTTGCAAATACTTTTTCACATAATAGCCTGTATACGAGGAAGAAATCTCAACCACTTCCTCCGGTGTTCCTTGGGCTATCACTGTACCTCCACCATCGCCGCCTTCCGGACCCATATCAATGATATAGTCTGCTGTCTTGATGACATCCAGATTGTGTTCTATGACAATCACCGTATTGCCGCCATCTGTTAAGCGCTTCAAGATCTCCGTCAGCTTGTGTACATCAGCAAAGTGCAGGCCTGTCGTCGGCTCATCCAGGATATAGACCGTCTTGCCTGTACTGCGGCGGCTAAGTTCTGTCGCCAGCTTAATCCTCTGTGCCTCGCCTCCGGAAAGGGTCGTGGACGGCTGTCCCAGTTTAATATAGGAAAGCCCCACATCATACAGTGTCTGAATCTTTCTTTTGATAAATGGTACATTTTCAAAAAATTCAAGTGCTTCCTCTACGGTCATGTCCAATACATCATAAATATTTTTGCCTTTATATTTTACTTCAAGAGTCTCCCGATTATACCTCTTTCCTTGACAAACTTCACAAGGAACATATACATCCGGTAAAAAATGCATCTCGATCTTCAGGATTCCGTCTCCGGAGCACGCCTCACAGCGACCGCCTTTTACGTTAAAACTGAAACGGCCTTTTTTGTATCCTTTTGCCTTGGCATCGGAAGTGGACGCAAACAGATCCCGGATCATATCAAAGACTCCTGTATAAGTAGCCGGATTGGAGCGGGGCGTTCTTCCAATAGGTGACTGGTCGATGCAGATCACTTTATCCAACGGTTCCATCCCCTCGATGGAATGGTGTTTTCCAGGTATGGTTCTGGCGCGGTTTAACTTTTTTGCCAGACTCTTATAGAGGATCTCATTGACCAGGGAACTCTTTCCAGAACCTGATACTCCGGTTACGCAGGTCAATACCCCCAGCGGAAACTGCACATCGATATCTTTCAGATTGTTTTCTCTGGCCCCTTTTACTTTCATCCAGCCAGTGGGCGTCCTCCTGACCTCTGGCACTGGTATCTGCAGCCGTCCGCTCAGATATGCTCCTGTCACCGAATCCGGATTCTCCATCAGCTCCTGTGCAGTGCCGGCCGCCACAACTTTTCCTCCATGCTCTCCGGCTCCCGGACCGATATCCACCACATAGTCCGCTGCTAGCATGGTATCCTCATCATGCTCCACCACAATCACCGTATTGCCCAGATCTCTCAGATGGCACAAGGTATGCAAGAGCTTGTCATTATCCCTCTGATGCAGCCCGATACTGGGTTCGTCTAGGATATAGGCCACTCCCACCAGACCGGAACCGATCTGCGTCGCCAGACGAATTCTCTGAGCCTCTCCGCCGGAGAGCGTCCCTGTCGCACGAGTCAGAGACAGATAGTCAAGTCCCACATCCATCAAAAACTGTATCCGCGCCTTGATCTCTCTTAAGATCTGATCCCCAATCAACATCTGCTGTTTCGTCAGCGTCATCTGCTCTAAAAATCCCTGCAGATCCCGCACCGACTGGTTCGTCACCTGATAGATATTTTTTTCACAAATAGTAACTGCCAGAGAACCTGGTTTTAATCGTTGTCCTTTGCAGGAACGACACGGCGTGATGCGCATATAGGTCTCATATTCTTGTTTCATGGTGTCTGAACCCGTCTCCCGATAACGGCGCTCACAGTTTTTCAAAAGCCCCTCAAATGCCACTGCATAGACGCCTTCGCCTCTTTGGCCTTTATAGTGTACCTGGATCTCTTTGCCGCCTGTTCCGTGGATCAAGACATCCCGAATCTTTTCCGGCAGCTCTTCATACGGCGTATTAAGGTCAAACTGATATTCCTTGGACAAAGCCTGAAGCACTCCATAGGTAAAGCTTGAAGGATCCGTACAGGACTGCCAGCCCATCACCTGAATCGCCCCTTCTGCAAGGCTTAAAGACTTGTCCGGGATGATCAGGTCTTCATCAAATTCCATCTTGTATCCCAGTCCGAAACAGTCCGGACAAGCTCCAAAAGGATTGTTAAAAGAAAAACTTCTTGGCTCCACTTCTTCCATACTGATCCCGCAGTCCGGGCAGGCATAGCTGGAACTAAACGTCAATAGTTCCCCGTCGATCACTTCCACCACCAAAAGTCCGTCTGCCAGTCCCAGAACCGTCTCAATAGAATCTGCCAGCCGCTTCTCTATCCCCGGCTTCACCACCAGACGGTCCACCACGATCTCGATCAGATGCTTCACATTCTTTTCCAGCTTGATCTCCTCAGACAGCTCATAGAGATTCCCATCGATCTTTACACGCACAAACCCGCTCCTTCTTGCTTTTTCCAAGAGCTTGACATGCTCTCCCTTGCGTCCTTTTACCACGGGGGCCAACAACTGGATCCTGGTCCGCTCCGGCAGAGCCATAATCTGATCCACCATCTGATCTACCGTCTGTCTCTTGATCTCCCGACCGCACTTGGGACAATGAGGAATCCCGATCCTGGCATACAGCAGACGAAAATAATCATAGATCTCTGTCACAGTCCCCACGGTGGAACGGGGATTGCGGTTGGTGGACTTTTGATCGATAGAGATCGCCGGAGACAGTCCTTCGATACTCTCCACATCCGGCTTCTCCATCTGCCCCAAAAACTGCCTTGCATAAGAAGACAGAGATTCCATATACCGCCTCTGTCCCTCTGCATAGATAGTATCAAATGCCAGTGACGACTTTCCCGAACCGCTCAGTCCTGTCATCACCACCAGCTCATTTCTTGGTATCTGAAGATCTATATTCTTTAAATTGTGTTCATTGGCACCGCGAATCTTGATAAATGTCCTTCTCTCTTTTTCCATGTCCTAATCACTCCTGTATCTTATTATTCTCTTCCATTTCGTCTGCAATTATAGCACACAAATCAGAAAAAGTATACCAAAACCTGAACATTCGTTCTCTCTTTATCATTCCTGTTCAGCAAGGACGCGGCACATAAAAAGGACTTTGAAGTCTGCAAATAAGATGCAGAACCCAAAGCCCCCGTGTCTTTATCCTTCTTATCTGGTGCAAAGTTTTTCTTTTGCATAGGCAAGCAGTTCTTTAAATTCCTGATAAAATTCTCCTGTCTGGCCGGGATCCAAAGTACAGATCACCTTTTCGCAGGTATCCATCAGTTCTTTGGCTCTCTTTAGAGTCCTTTGATCCACTCTGCTAAAAGCTTTCACACTGACCACTTCCGCCGCCAGTGCCTTTGCCGATGGATAGTCCAGATCATTTTCCCAGAGAACCCCCGCTACAAAAGGCACGCCTTCCCGCTGCAGTCTCCGGTAAAGGGCTGTCCCGCTTCCGTTCCCGGAGAGCACAAATACTTTTGGAATCCCTTTTACCGCCTCTAATTCCAGATTTCCGGTCCGCTCATCATAAGAGCCGGTGGTCATCTGATACAGTTTTTGCATATATCCATCGGAAAAGATCTCTTCTGGTGTGCCAAACCGGTCAATCCTGTCCCCTTTTACACAGGCGATCTGATCCGAGATCCGGCCTGCCAGATCCAGTTCATGCAGCGACATAATCACAGACAGATTCCGTGTCCTGGACATCTGCTGCAGGATCGACAGAAATTCCAGTTTATATTTTATATCTAAAAAAGATGTAGGTTCATCCAGCACGATGATATCCGGCTCCTGACAGATGGCGCGGGCCAGCATGACCCGTTGTTTTTGTCCGTCACTGGTATGCAGAAAATCCCGATCCGAAAGCTCCTGAATATGCACAAGCTTCATGGCTTCTTGTACCTTTTGCCGATCTCCCTCCGAGAGCACTCCAAAACGTCCTGTATACGGATAACGCCCCGTAGCCACCACATCTTCGCACGTCATCAGTTCCGGCCGCACCCGGTCTGTCAGCACCACCGACAGCTTCTTAGAAAGCTCCTTAGGACTTATACCGTTCATCTCTTTGCCGTCCAGATACACCACGCCGCCCAGAGGCTCAAGCTGCCGGATCAGACTCTTTAAGATCGTCGTCTTTCCCGCTCCGTTCGGGCCAATCAAAGTAAGGATCTCTCCTTTTTTTAGAGACAACTGGATATTTTGGATCAGGGGCACTCCATGATGCCCCACCGAAAGTCCCTGGGTATACAGATAATATGTCTCTGCCATCCTGTTTTAGCCCCTTTCTTTTCTCTTGCGTATCATAATAAAAATCACTACCGGTGCGCCAAAGATGGCAGTCACCGTACTGATGCTTAACTCCGTCGGTGCAAACATCACCCGCGCTAAAAGATCACAGAAAAGGCAAAAAGCAGCTCCCCCTAAAAAGCAGCCTGGAATCATCCAGAGCGGCTTTGCCGTCCCAAATAGTTGTTTGACCAGATGAGGCACCGCAATGCCCACAAAAGAGACAGGACCTGCAAACGCGGTCACGCAGGCAGACAGAATACTGGACAGCAGTACCAGAAGCGCCCGAAACAGCGGGATATTCAGCCCCATATTCTGTGCATAGGATTCTCCCATCTGATACGCACTGATGGGCTTTGACATCATAAACACAAAAAAAGATGTAAAAAAGATAACAATTGCCATCATCCCCACATTTTCCCAACTGATCCCGGAAAAGCTGCCCTTGGACCAGTTATGCAGATTAACGATATCTGCATCATCCGCAAAGGTCACCACAAAATCCGTAATCGCGGTGCAGATATAACCGATCATCACACCACTGACAATCAGCATCGACATCTGTTCCATCACGCGGGACATCAAGAGTACAAATCCCATGGAGATCATAGCCCCGATAAATGCTGCAAGGATCATGGTCAGCGAACTGACCTGCACTGCCCTTCCAAGGGCTGCCACCATCACAAGCGCCACGACAAGCTTGGCTCCTGATGAGATGCCGAGAATAAAAGGCCCTGCAATGGGATTATGGAAAAATGTCTGCAGCAGATAGCCGGACAGTGCCAACCCTCCACCCAGGATCGCGGCCGCAAGTGCTCTGGGAAAACGAATCTGCAGCACGATATCCGAATACACTGCATCTGCATGGCGTCCGCTCAAGATATTCCATACTTCTTGAATAGGAATATTGATGCTTCCAGCACAGATATTTACAGCTAAAAATATCAACACCAGCACAATTAAAATCATATATGCTATTCCATATCTGCTTCGTCTCATCCTTTGTCTCCTGTTTTTCCTGTCATCTTGTGTTCTTCTCTCAGTTCAACCGATACAGATAAGTAAAGCCGTCCTCTTCCCCTGACAGCATCTTATGAATATCCTGAATCATCGTGCCAAGCGCCATAGAGGACTGATACAGATTTTTCGTGGTACAATAGACCTTTCCTTCCTGTACAGCTTTAAAATTTTCTAACAGACTGCTCTTTGCCACCAGTTCTTCCACAGAAGAAAGTTCCCCCTCAATCGCGCTGTTGTAGATGATATAGTCTGCCTCTTTGGCCGATGCGTAAAATTCCTCCATCTGCATGGTCACGGTAGAAGAAGCATTCTCCTCTTCGGCTCCTAATTCCTCAAAGATATAGCTGCCCCCGGCCATCTCAATCATCCGGGGCAGATAATCGGTGGATTTTCGCACATTTGCTTCCCCATTGGTGGTGATATAGAAAAAGGCTACGGTTTGTCCGGAGGATTCCTCATCTGAGAACGAGTTCACCGCATCCATCTCTGCCTGAAATGCCTGTTCGGCTTCGGCTTCTTTTCCTGCCAGCAATCCATAGAGTTTTACCCATTCTGTCCGCCCCAGAGGTTCTGTCTCATAACTGGAATAATCCACCAATACAGGTATCTGCAGCCGCTCCAACTGTTCTTTTACTTCCGGGTTATGAGATATCATGGTATTTTCAATCGCAAGATCACAGCCTTTTGAGACAATCTGCTCATAGTCCGGGGCTGCATAATTGCCTGCATACAAAAGCTCTCCTGACTCCACTGCTTCTCTTGCCTCCTCTATATACCATCCATCTGCCTTCAGTCCGGAAAATCTCAGCATAGCAAGCGCATCCAGAGACACAAACATATCCATCACTGCGGAAGCCACCAGATAGACATTCTCAACAGGCTTCTGAAGGATCATGATATCTTCCATAAGATCAGCCGGCGCATCCATCTCTTCCGGCACAACCAGAAAACGGCTACCATCAGCAATCGTCAAAAGTGCATACCCGTCTTCATAATAATCGATCGAAAACTTTTCTGCATATACCGTCTCCATACTATGACTGTAAGTCAGTTCCGAACTGATGTTCATATCCCGTTCTTTACTCGTCGCTTCTTTTGGTGAACCGCAGGCAACAGACAAACCTATCACACTGACACACAACACAAAAGCCATCCATCTTCGCATCATCTTCTGCCATTCCTTTTCTTTTTATTCCAATAAGATACCAGCGCACAGACTACAATGATCACCAAGACCATATAGACTACTTTCTGTGCTGCCGCCTGCGGTGTCTCATCCTTGGACATCACCCGGTCTCCGTAAAAAGTCAACGCATATTCCACCTCATGAGGCGTACTCATCGCTGTGGTGTCCGCAATCACTGTCACTGGCTCATTAAACGCCAGAATGGGAATCTCAAACATAGAATATCCTTCTTCCTGCAGATTGAGATATTTTTCATTCCCCACAATCATATAGTCATAATTGGAACTGCTCCATGTAATCCTGGCCCATGCAAGGCCATCTTTTACAATCAATCCTGCCGGAGAGTTCACAGTGGACCGACCGCTTCCTCCGGACAATTCCACTTCTATGGCATACTCTCCATCTTCCATCTCAATAAAAGCAGGTCCTTTAGCTGTAGCAGGCGCGGACTCCTCTTTCGTATCCGATGTCTTATCTTCTGTCTCTTCTTTTTCTGCACGCAGCGCCTCAATCCGTCTCTCTTTGGCCTCCCGCCTCAGCGCCTCATAATCCGGCAGTTCCACAAGAACCGCTTCTGAAGGCAGGCTCTCTGCCTGGAATAAGATCTGACGGTCATACCACCGTTCTCTGTTTTTGCTAAAAGCTGCGCAGTCTATAGGCAGATCCAATGCCTCTACCGGTATGGTGTAAGTATGTTTTCCTTCGTCATCCTCCTCAAACTCAATATAATCGGATATCTCGCCCATAGCTGCCTCTTCTTTTGTCCCCATATACAGCCTGAGATACCCGGTCCCTCCCATCGTCAGGACGGCTGCCATCTCCCCATCCTGAACGGTCAGCTCTGCATGTTCCACCCGGAACATAGAAGAACTGGACTCCACCTCTACCTCATATACTCCATCCGCCACATCTGTTGCATATATCGGCGTCATGCCTTCCACGCCCACTTCCTGCGGTTTTACCTGTTCCTCTTCCGTGGCCACCTGGTCATAGGAGACCTCATTCCCGTTTTCCTCACTTGCATATCCTAAGATCGGTATGAGCAGCAGTCCACCTGTCACAACCATTCCTCCCAATAAACATCTCCAAATTTTCCTCATACCCATCTCTCCTCTTTTTGTCACATAAAAGATATCAAGCGCGGCGGAGTCTTATAAAGCTTTTCTAAGCCCTATAATCCCCCACCGCGCCTGGCAGCGGCTATCTCTTCTATCCTGTTTTACAGACTGTCAATCGCTGCCTGTGTATGCTGTACATAAATCTCACAAATCCCGGACAGTTCTCCAAGTCCTCTTAGCCGGGATTCCACCTCGAATCCCTCTGCTTCCAGTGTCGTCTTCCAGGAATCCTCTTCATCGCCTGCCATATCATTATTGGCATGATCGCCTGCCACAACCATCAATGGCTGTAAGACCACTTTTTTATATGTACCTGCCTCTTTCAGAGCCTGTACCACATCATCCAGTGTGGGTTCTGCTTCCACGGTTCCCACAAAATAATTGGTATAGCCTGCTGCTGTCAGCTTCTCCTGCATCGAGGCATAGATCTGATTGGATTCTGCCTCTGTCCCATGTCCCATGTACACAATGGCAGTCTCACCGTCATCATATTCCTTCGTATCCTCGGTGATAGCCGCAATCACAGCCTCATAATCCGCATCGCTGGTCAAGAGCGGTTCTCCCAGAGCAATCTTATCAAAATCGCTCTCATACTCTTTTAACTCATCGGCCAGATCCATATATTCCAGACCATTCATCAGATGAGTCGGCTGCACGATCAACGTCTTAAATCCATCTGCCACTGCGCGGTCCAGTGCCTGTGTCACATTGTCGATCTCCAGACCATCGCGCTCTGCCAATTTATCAATAATAGTCTGTGCGGTAAATGCTCTTCTCACAGGATACGACGGGAATGCCTCCTCAATACTTTTTTCAATAGCGCCAATCGTGATATCCCGACTGTCATTGTAGCTGGTTCCAAAGCTTACAACCAGCACAAGGGTATCTCCCTCCTGCGTCTGTGCCTCTTCTGCCTCGCCACCTGTGTCTGGCTCCTCAGCCTCTGTCTCAACTGGTTCTGTCTCTGTCGTCTCCTCTTCTGCCGGCACTTGCTCCTCTGGTTCTGCTGCGGTCTGCTGATTATTTCCTCCACATCCAGTCACACCCAATACCATCAGTGCTGCCAACAATCCTGCCATTTTTCTTTTCATCTTTTTCCTCCTTTTCTGACGGCTTCTGCCGTCCGTTGCCTGGACAGATACTGTCCGCTACAATAGACTGCCGACTTCGCCAGCAAACCTATCGTCATGAAAAAAAGACTGCCGAATGATGTAATCTATTACGGCAATCCAGGGTAAAAGGACGTAATTATGATGTTATATTTCATCAGCTACGACCAGTTACTCGTGGTCCGAGATTGCTCCCGATAACTTTGCAGGCAGGTCTCCTGGCTTACAGATCTACACATAAAAACCGCCTTCCCGATTGCTCAGTGGCATTATAGCTTTTACATTCCCTGTTTACAGTGACGAGTTCGCACAGGACTTACACCTGTTTCCCTTTTCACCGGTCCGAATCCATATCTTTCCGACACCTGCAATTTTAGATAAATACAGCTATGGCAAAGCCGCACTCATAATATACCACATACAAGAGAAAAATGCAAATAGTTTTGTGGGCGACGGGAGGACCACGGAGGGAGCGGGCTACTGGCGGGCTGGGGTGACAAATCGTGCTGTGTAGATTGGAGCGGACAGTCTATGCAGACATTTGTAATCCCCCAACCCCCGATGCTCAAGTGCTTTGTGAGCGTCCCGTCGCCCTCTCCCCCTCCTTCAGCCCTACAAATTTATCCTCTGATTCAAAAATTTTATTGAAAAATTTTTATCATCCAGTATAATAAAGACATTAACGCCTGTGCCCCTTATATTTTTTCAAGGGCATCCAGGCCTCTGACAGAACGAAAAAAGGAGAAAAATACTATGGCAGGAATTTTATACGGTGTAGGTGTTGGCCCAGGAGATCCAGAACTTATGACGCTCAAAGCAGTACGCCTAATCCAGGAAAATGAAGTGATCGCGCTTCCAGGACCCGTGGCAAAGGAAACGGTTGCCTACCAGATCGCCGCTCAGGCAGTTCCCGGACTGGCACAAAAGACTTTGATCGCTGTAGAGATGCCCATGACTCACGACCAGGAAAAGATGCAACAAAATCACGACAGAGCAGCAGAGCTGTTAGAAGTGTACCTCAAAGACGGTAAAAATGTAATCTTTTTGACATTGGGAGATCCCACCATCTACTCCACCTATCTGTATGTTCAAAAAAGAATCGCCGCACGCGGTTTTGAGACACGCCTCGTAAGCGGCATCACCTCTTTTTGCGCCGCCGCTGCCAGAACCAATACTTCCCTCGTAGAGTGGAATGAACAACTGCATATCCTTCCAGCCGTACACCGTCTGGACAGTCAGCTAGAACAGCCCGGCAACTATGTCCTGATGAAATCTGGAAAAAAGATGAATCAAGTCAAAGAAATATTAGCTGCCAGCGGCCGGGATGTGGTAATGGTGGAAAACTGCGGGATGGAAAATGAACGCATCTATCGAAGTGTAGAAGAGATCCCTGACGACGCTGGCTATTATTCTTTGATTATCGCAAAGGAACCCAAGGCAGAACATGATTGAATTAAAAAATCTGACCAAAACTTTTGAAGATTTCACAGCCGTAGATTCCCTGAATCTTCGGATCGAATCAGGAGAATTTTTCGGCCTCCTAGGACCAAACGGCGCCGGAAAGACGACCACCATCGGTATGCTCTCGACACTGCTCTTGCCCACACAGGGTGAGATCCTGATCGACGGCGAACGCCTCACCAGAAAACGGCAGGATATCAAGCGAAAAGTCAGTGTGATCACGCAGGAATACTCTATGCGCCAGGATATGGATATGGACGAGATCATGGAATATCAGGGGCGTCTGTATTTTATTCCGGTCAAACAGATCCGTTCCCGTACCGAAGAATTATTCCAGTTTGCAGGACTGACCGAACACCGCTATAAGACCATCCGCAAGCTCTCCGGAGGCATGAAGCGAAAGCTGATGGTCTGTCGCGCTCTTTTGACAGAACCTCAGATTCTCTTACTGGACGAACCAACTGCTGGTATGGATGCGATATCCAGAAGACAGATGTGGAATCTTTTAAGACAGCTCAATGAACAAGGACTGACCATTCTTTTGACCACACACTATATCGAAGAAGCACAGGCCCTGTGCCACCGCGTAGCGCTGATGAATGGCGGCAGGTTAAATGATGTAGACACTCCCGCTCATCTCATTGACAAATTGGGCGCCTATGCCGTGGATGTCTCCCTGCCGGATGGTGTCCACAGCCGCTATTTCTCAGAACGGGAACAAGCAATCTCCTATTTGTCCGGTCTAGAAGGGCAATGTACATTAAGAGACACCACTTTAGAAGATGTCTTTGTAGAACAGGCCGGCAAACGCCTGTCTTGATTATTTTTTAACAATTATGGGGTATTGACACAATGGGAATCATAACAATCTTATGGGAAAAATGGAGAGAATTTATCCGGGATTTCTCCCGGATCACACTGGCGGCCATGGTGGCGCCTCTGATGTATCTGATCGTCTTTGGATGGGGGATTCGAACGACTATGAACGGACAGCCCTATCTATATTTTCTAATTCCAGGTGTGGTCTCTCTCACCACTATGAATGGCAGCTTCAACGCGATCGCCCAGAATTTGAATGTGCAGAGACTGTACGAAAAGGCATTTGATCAAGTTATCATCTCTCCCACTCCCCTATGGCAATTCGTGGCGGGACAGATCCTTGCAGGCGCTCTAAGGGGACTCTACGCCGGCGGTATCATCCTCTTTTTGGTCTTTCCTGTCAAGACGGGGCTGGTCTTTAACCCCCTGTCCTTTTTGATCCTGTTTCTCAACGGAGCAGTCTTTTCCTCCATTGGGATTGTCGTGTCGTTTCTTGCCAAAAACCATGCAGATGTACCACGTTTTTCCAACTATTTTATCATGCCCATGGCCTATCTGTGCAACACCTTCTTCTCCACCGACAATATCCCTCATGGAGCGCGGGAAGTGATCGCTGCACTTCCCCTATCTCAGACCAGCCGTATGATTCGCAGCATCGCCTTTGGAGAACCCTGCAATCTCATCGGAGTCCTGATCCTTATGACTTATCTTGTAGTTTTTACTACAGTTTCCCTCCATTTCGTCTATCAGAAAAAGAATCTATAATTGTGCAAGCTGCTGTTTCAGCTCCACCATCTGATCCCGCAGCATGGCTGCAGCTTCAAAATTCAGCTCTGTTGCAGCTTTTTTCATCTTTTTCTGCACTTCAGCGATCAGTTTTTCCAGTTCTTTGGCGCTCATGGACTCTGGATCTTTTTCAAACCTCAGTTCTTCCTGAGCCACTTCTTTTGAGATACGGATCAGATCTCTGACCGCCTTGTGTATCGTCTGCGGCGTAATCCCATGCTCCTCATTGTATGCCCGCTGGATCTCCCTTCTTCGATTGGTTTCCTCAATGGCAAGCCGCATAGAATCCGTAATATTGTCTGCGTACATAATCACATGCCCTTCGCTGTTGCGCGCTGCCCTTCCGATGGTCTGGATCAACGAAGTCTCTGACCTTAAAAATCCTTCTTTATCCGCATCCAGGATCGCTACCAAAGTAATCTCCGGAATATCCAGTCCCTCCCGCAGCAGATTAATCCCCACCAGCACATCAAAGACATCCAGACGCATATCCCGTATAATCTCTGTCCTCTCCAGCGTATCCACATCCGAATGTAGATAGCGGACCCGAATCCCCAGTTCTTTCATATAATCCGTCAGATCCTCTGCCATCCGCTTTGTCAGCGTGGTGATGAGCACTTTATGATGTTTTTCAATCTCTTTATGAATCTCTCCGATCAAGTCATCGATCTGCCCTTCCACCGGACGCACTACAACCTCCGGATCTAACAGACCCGTAGGACGGATGATCTGCTCGGTGCGCATCAGTTCATGCATCTCCTCATATTCTCCCGGAGTCGCAGAGACAAACAATAGCTGATTGATCTTGCTTTCAAATTCTTCAAAAGCCAGCGGACGGTTATCCTTTGCCGAAGGCAAGCGAAATCCATAGTCCACCAATGTACCTTTTCGGCTCTGATCCCCAAAATACATCCCCCGGATCTGAGGAACCGTCTTGTGGGATTCATCAATGATAATCAAAAAATCATCATCAAAATAGTCAATCAGCGTATGTGGCGGCTCTCCCGCTTTCAATCCCGATAAATGACGGGAATAATTCTCAATTCCCGAACAAAATCCAGTCTCTTTGAGCATCTCAATATCAAAATTCGTGCGCTCTGCGATCCGCTGTGCCTCTAACAGCTTATCCTCTCCTTTAAAATAACGCACCCGCTCTTCGAGTTCCTCTTCGATATCTTTGACCGCTTCCTGAATCTTTTCCATCGGCACCACATAGTGAGAAGCCGGAAAGATCGCTACATGCTTCAGCTCACTTTTGATTTCGCCAGTCAGCACATCAATCTCCAGCAGACGCTCAATCTCGTCTCCAAAAAATTCCACTCGAACCGCAGTATCCGAAGAATCCGCCGGAAAGATTTCCACTACATCACCTCTCACCCGAAATGTTCCCCGCTTAAAATCCATCTCATTTCTGTCATATTGAATATCGATCAATCTGCGCAAGATCTCATCCCTGTCACGCTCCATCCCAGGCCGCAAAGAAATCACCATATTTTTATAATCCACCGGCGAACCAATCCCATAGATACAAGACACACTGGCCACAATCACCACATCCCGGCGCTCCGCCAAGGCAGAGGTCGCCGACAGACGTAGCTTATCAATCTCATCATTGATAGATGAGTCCTTGGCAATATACGTATCACTGGACGGCACATAGGCCTCCGGCTGATAGTAATCATAGTAGGACACAAAATATTCCACTGCGTTACTCGGAAAATACTCTTTGAACTCACCATAGAGCTGTGCCGCTAATGTCTTATTGTGCGCTATTACCAAAGTCGGCTTGTTAAGCTGTGCGATCACGTTGGCCATGGTAAAGGTCTTTCCGGAGCCCGTAACACCCAGTAAAGTCTGGAATTGATTGCCTTCCCGGAACCCACCCACCAGGGCTTCTATGGCCTGGGGCTGGTCGCCGGTGGGCTTGTATTCGCTGTGAAGTTCGAATAATTTTTGTGCAGTTTGCACAAATACCACCTCCAAAATTCATAGTAAAAAAAGATGCGTATATGCCACAAATTCGTCAAGGAATATTTCATTTTCGTCATGGCGTTTACTCAAATCGGAGCAAAACAAGCCCTTGACGAATCCCGTTCACAATTTGCTGTTTTTGCAACTCAGCGTACCTCTGTAATTCCATATGGACAAAACAGCACTGAAAGAGCTTTTTTATCTTACCACAAATCACTAAATTTGTATAGATAGAAAATCGAACTTTTGTTCTTTTTATGCAGTATCCGGAAGATATTCCGTTACATCCACTACGATATCCAGCAGATTCTTTTTAAAAAGCTCTGTTTCTTCCGGAATCGGCAATACTTCTCTCATATACTCTTCCATTTCCGGTACGCCGTCTGCTAT
>CAJUGG010000108.1 GCA_910585995.1 uncultured Lachnospiraceae bacterium | reverse complement strand
CAGATAAAACAGGTAACTATGAATGAACTATAAAAATAGAATCTCCTATTTCTGATAAAAACATTTAGACAATGTCAGTTGATAAATGATCAAGCATATTTAGAAATAGGCAGATCTGTTTTTAAGGGATTTCATTTACAAATAAAAAAAGATCCTAAAGGATTACAAGACAAAAAGTAAGAAGGAGTAATGAAGGATGAAAAAACTGAAACAATGGGCAACCATATTTGCAACAGTAATGTTGGTTCTGTTGTTAGCACCACAGAAGACGCTTTTTGTGTCAGCAGCAGAGGATGATATTGCAAGTGGAACAAGTAACGATGTTACATGGGTGATCGATGCAAATGGGAAATTAACCGTAAGTGGAACTGGAGATTTTTATGAATATGATGCTGCTTCTAATCATGATTTTAATATACCATGGGGATTTTGTAAAGAATCTATTAAATCAGCCGTAATTAATGTAACGGGAATGACACATGCAGAAAAATTATTTTGGCGTTGTGCAAATCTAGAAAGTGTGGATTTAAGTGGCTTTGATACTTCCAATATAACAGATATGAGTAGAATGTTTTCTTCATGTGTTAGTCTAACGGAATTGGATTTAAGCCATTTTGACACTTCAAATGTTACAGATATGCATAATATGTTCCATGGGTGTGCAAATCTAACCGAATTGGATTTAAGTGCATTTGATACTTCGAATGTAACAGATATGAGCAATATGTTTTCTACTACTAATCTAACAGAGTTGGATTTAAGTCACTTTAATACCTCGAATGTAACCAATATGGGTGCGATGTTTAGTGCGTGTTCGGATCTAATAAAACTGGATTTGAGTGGTTTTGATACCTCAAATGTAACGAATATGAGTTTTATGTTTTTGACGTGTCGTAAGCTGGCTGAATTGAATGTGAGTCACTTTAATACTTCAAATGTAACAGATATGAGCAATATGTTTTCTCTGTGTTCCAGTCTGACAAAACTAGATTTAAGTAATTTTGATACTTCAAAAGTGACCAATATGGAAGGGATGTTCCGCGGGTACAATCCAACGGAATTGGATTTGAGCGCATTTGATACTTCGAATGTAACAGATATGAGCAATATGTTTGAGTATTGCATCAATCTAACAGAGTTGGATTTAAGTCGCTTTAATACTTCAAATGTAACAGACATGCGTTGGATGTTTTTGGATTGCACCAATCTAACAAAATTGGATTTGAGTAGTTTTGATGTTTCGAATGTAACACAGATGAGTGGGATATTTGATAGATGTTATAAGGTAACAAGTATGAATACCCCACGTAATCTTAAAATAGATGCTGGTGTTATTGAGTTTGGCTCAGAGGGATATTCGGTAGTAAGTTGGCATCTTCCAGATGGAACAAGGATCTATGATCTACCAAAGAATTTAGACCATAGCATTTTGATAACTCGAAGAGATGTGGATAATGGGAATAGTGATAATTCTGATAACAATAACAACAATGGCGGAAATTCTGGCTCGACAGGCGATAATAATAACGACCAAAATAACACAGGAAATGGAACCGGAAATAATGGCAGCAATAACAACCAAAATAACACAGGAAACGGAACCGGAAATGACAGCAATAATAACAACAACGAACAATCCAGCGGAACCTCTGGCATCCTAGAAGGAACTGGCGACAGCACCGGTTCCGCCATCTATGGCAGTCGGAAGCTAACCGTTGTACCAACGACCTATAACACTTTAATGCTAAGCTGGGATGCAGTTCCTAATGCGAAATCCTATGAGATTTTTTATTCCACCTCTCCAGATACCGGCTTTAAGCGTTTAGCAAATGTAAATGCAAAAAAGACCACTTATAAATTCTCCAAAGCCAAATGCGGCGTAACCTACTATTTCCAGATGCGTGTATGCCAAAAAGGTACAAAGAGTGCCTTTGGTCCAATTTCCTATGGAAGTACAGCCCTAACAAGTGCTGCTACCCTTCAGATCAAGAAGACCACTTACAACAGCGTTACTATTTCATGGAACAAAGTACCAGGCGCGAAGCGGTATGAGATCTTCTGTGCAGATTCCCTAGGAAATGGCTGGACATCCATAGGAGTAAAAAGTGGCACCAGATTTACTCATAAGAAACTGGTAACAGGAGCCACCTATTACTATCAGATACGCCCCATTAGAGATTCCTTTAGTGGAAGCTATTCCAATGGAGTATCTGCAACCACCTCTTTTGCCGATGTCTTAGGACTGAAAGTAAAAGCATCTAGCACAGATCAGTTAAAGCTTAGCTGGAAAAAGGTCAAAGGAGCAACCCAATACATCATCTTAAGATCTGCTCAAATCGATGGAACTTATGAACAGATCGGCTATACCAATAAGATCTCCTATGTGGATACTGGTCTTAGCAGTGGCACGACCTATTTCTACAAAGTCTACGCGGTCTCAGGTCCTTACAGAACCAAAGAGACTGCTCCTGTAGGGCAGACAACTAAGAGTGTCAAGAATTAGACAAAGCAATATTTAGTTAAACAGAACATAAAAAAAGAGTCCATCAGTTTCAAAAGATATGTAACTGATGGACTCTTTTATTCATGTTGATAACAAATAGAAAAGATGATATGATAAAATAAGCAAAAAAGCTGCTACAGCAAACACAACATAGATTGGGGGTCATAGGATCATGGGAAATTATATCAACCCTGGAAACAGTGGGTTTTCTGAGATCAGAAATGATATTTATGTAGATAAAAGTGGTCTGATTAGTCTGATTAACCAGACCATTCATACTCCTAGACGTCTGACCTGTATCAGCAGACCCCGCCGTTTTGGTAAATCCTTTGCAGCTCAGATGTTGTGTGCTTATTATGGAAAAACCTGCGATTCCGCAGAACTTTTTGATGATCTAGAGATTGCTAATGATACACAATATCAAAAACATTTGAATCAATATGATGTGATTTATCTGGATATGACAGGTATTTTACCAATTAAGAAAGATGGTTCCCAGTCAGCCATATCCGATTTTTGGGAATATTCCATGATTAAACCAAGGCAGTTTGGAAAATATGTTGGATTTACAAAAGAGGAAGTAAAGAGACTTTGTAAGGACTATGGCAGTGATTTTGATTCCTACTGGACACAGACTTCTGCGGCAGAAAGCCTGATGGGATATATCAGTCTTGATTTTGATGGATTGGGCAGAACAATGGCAGAACTGATCGGCGGTGTAAAAGTAAAGGTAAATACAGACGGTTTTGCAAATGATCTGGTGACTTTTCGAGACAAAAATGATGTTTTGACACTACTGATTCATCTAGGATATTTAGCTTATGATGAGAATACGCAGAAAGTATATATCCCAAATGAAGAGATTCGTCTGGAATTTGCAAAAACGGTACGACAGGTAAAAAGAAATGACACGATTCGGCGAGTGCGCGAGAGTGACCAACTGATAGAAGATACCATTCATGGAAGAGAAGAAGCTGTTGCAAGACAAATTGAAAAGATTCATGAAGAAGAATCTGCTTTGCATTATAATAATGAACAGGCACTGCGCAGTGTGATCAAACGGGCCTATTTCAGTTATGGAGACGAGTATTTGTTGTTTGAGGAATTACCAGCAGGCGTTGGTTATGCAGATCTTGTATATCTTCCAAAAAAAAAATTCTATGTTGCCAATTCTGGTCATTGAATTAAAATGGAATCAATCTGCCAAAGGCGCCATTGCACAGATCAAAGATCGACGATATGCAAAAACGTTTAAAGAATATGGAAGTGATATTCTTCTCGTGGGAATCAGTTATAACCGCAAGGCTTTAGCAGGCGAAAGAAAACATTGGTGCAAGATAGAAAAATATAAGGAGCATGTCTGATTGCACTCCTAGAGTTAATCGGTTTTATACGATATTTGACAGATAGGCTTTTTCTGAGTTGATAAGGAATTAAAAAAATGATATGATTAAAAAAAGAAGAGAAAAGAGATGATGGGAGACTCAAATGAAGACAGTAACATTGAATAAGATGATTGACAAACTGGGGCTTAAGAACCTGATTCCAGAAGTGGAGACGGATGGGATTGAGATTCACAGTGCGGAGATTAACCGGCCGGCGCTTCAGCTGTCGGGATATTTTGAACATTTTGCCTGCGAGAGAGTGCAGATTATTGGATATGTGGAGTACAGTTATCTGAAAAGTCTGGATGCCAATGCGAAGATGGAGAATTATGAGCGGTTTATGAGCAGCAATATTCCCTGTGTGATCTATGCGTCCAGGACGGAGCCGGATGAGGAGATGCTGGATCTGGCTAAGAAGTATCATAAGCCTCTTTTATACAGTGAGCGGACGACTTCTTCTCTGATGGCGGAGATTATCCGGTGGCTGAATGTGGAGCTTGCACCTTGTATCTCCATCCATGGGGTCCTGGTGGATGTATATGGCGAGGGTGTCCTGATCATGGGTGAGAGCGGGATCGGTAAGAGTGAGGCGGCGCTGGAGCTGTTAAAGAGAGGACACCGGCTGATTACAGATGATGTGGTGGAGATACATAAGGTCAGCGACGATACCCTGGTGGGGACTTCGCCGGAGATCACCAGACATTTTATTGAGCTTCGGGGCATTGGGATTATTGATGTGAAGACGCTGTATGGTGTGGAGAGCGTAAAGGAGACCCAGACCATTGATATGGTGATTAAGCTGGAAGAGTGGGATAAGGACAAAGAATATGACAGACTTGGACTGAATGAGGAGTACACCGAATTTTTGGGAAATAAGGTCATCTGTCATTCGATCCCGATTCGTCCGGGCCGGAATCTGGCGATTATCGTGGAGGCGGCAGCCGTCAACCACAGGCAGAAGAAGATGGGATACAATGCAGCGCAGGAACTGTACCGCAGAGTGCAGGAGAGCATCAACAAAAACAAACGCTGAGTGAGGGGGATGACAACATGAAAAAATATTGTTTTGGAATCGATGTGGGTGGGACTACCGTGAAGATGGGACTCTTTCAGATCGATGGTCAGCTTCTGGATAAATGGGAGATTCCCACCAGAACAGAGGACGGCGGAACAGCGATCCTTCCGGATATTGCATCAAGTACATTGGCTAAACTGACAGAAAAAGGGATTGAGAAAGAAGAAGTGGCCGGGATTGGGATCGGCGTGCCAGGCCCGATCGATGCTAATGGCATAGTGCCCCATACCGCCAATTTGGGCTGGGGCTATAAAGAAGTGACCAGAGAGTTAGAAGAGCTGACTGGCCTGACCTGCAGAGGAGGTAACGATGCCAATGTGGCCGCACTTGGAGAGATGTGGAAAGGGGCAGCAGCCGGCCATAAAAATGGCGTGATGGTAACGCTCGGTACAGGAGTCGGCGGCGGCATCATCGTCGATGGACAGATTATAGTGGGTACTCATGGTGCGGGTGGAGAGATTGGCCATATCCATGTGGATGACAACATTCCGGGAACTTGCGGCTGCGGCAATCAGGGCTGTTTAGAGCAGGTGGCATCCGCCAATGGGATTGTCCGTCTGGCAAAATGGATGCAGCAGGAAGCGCCCTGCAAGACATCGCTTGATCTGGACTATATGAGTGCAAAGGACATCTGGGACGCGGTCAAAGAAGGAGAGTCATTTGCCTGTGAAGTGGCAGAGCGCTTTGGAAAATATTTAGGCCTTGGACTGGCCAATATTGCAAGTACGGTAGATCCGGAAGTGTTTGTGATCGGAGGCGGGGTCTCAAAAGCAGGTCCGGTGATTCTGGAGTATATTAAAAAATATTTTGTCAAATACACGTTTCGCGGCTGCCGGGAGGCAAAATTTGTCCTGGCAACGCTTGGAAATGATGCCGGGATCTATGGCTCGGCAAAACTTGTGATCGAAGAGTAATATATTATTGGTTGGCTGTCGCAGTGCAGCGTACAGCCAACCAATATCATACTCAACTAGGCTTCTTTTCTCATGGCAGCCCGCTTGCGCATGGTAGGATCGAGGATTTTCTTCCGGATACGCAGGCTCTTAGGGGTGATCTCCAACAGTTCATCGGTATCGATAAATTCCAGACACTGTTCCAGACTCAAGATTCTGGGCGGCGTCAGTTTCAGTGCTTCGTCCGCGCTGGAAGAGCGCGTGTTGGTCAGTTTTTTCGTCTTGCAGACATTGAGTTCGATGTCGTCTGATTTTCCATTTTGTCCCACAACCATACCAGAATAGACTTTTTCTCCAGGCCCGATAAATAAGGTGCCGCGTTCCTGGGCATTAAAAAGTCCATAGGTGATGGATTCTCCTGATTCAAAGGCGATCAGAGAACCTTGCTTGCGGTAGTGGATATCTCCTTTATAAGGTTCGTATCCATTGAATATAGTGTTCAGAACACCAGTTCCCTTAGTGTCTGTCATAAATTCTCCGCGATAGCCGATCAGTCCTCTGGATGGAATGGAAAATTCTAAGCGAGTGGAGCCGCTGGAGTTGGTGTGCATATTTAAAAGCTCGCCTTTTCGCTCTCCCAATTTCTGGATCACATTGCCTGAAAATTCATCGTCGACATCGACATATGCTAATTCCATGGGTTCTAATTTTTTCCCTTTTTCATCAAAATGGTACAATACTTCTGCTTTGCTGACAGAAAATTCATAACCTTCCCGCCGCATATTTTCAATCAGCACGGACAGATGCAGTTCCCCGCGGCCGGACACTTTGAAGCTGTCCGTATTATTGGTCTCCTCCACACGCAGGCTTACATCTGTGTTTAATTCGCGGAACAGGCGGTCTCTGAGATGTCTGGAGGTGACATATTTTCCTTCTGTGCCAGCCAGAGGGCTGTCGTTGACGTTAAACTGCATGGCGATCGTAGGTTCTGAGATCTTCTGGAAGGGGATCGCCACGGGTGATTCTGGGGAACATATAGTATCTCCGATATGCAGGTCTGCGATGCCGGAGATGGCCACGATAGAACCCACAGTGGCAGAGGTGACATCCACCTTATTTAGCCCGTCAAATTCGTAGAGTTTGCTGATCTTTACCTTTTTTACCTTGTCTGGTTCGTGGTGGTTGACAATCACGACTTCCTGGTTGACTTTTACACATCCGTTATCTACTTTTCCCACACCGATTCGGCCCACATATTCGTTGTAGTCAATGGTGCTTACCAGCATCTGCGTGGGAGCGTCCGGGTCTCCTTCGGGGGCCGGGATATAGTCTAGGATAGTGTCGAAAAGAGGCGTCATATTTTTGCCTTCTTCTTTGAGATCCAGCGTGGCGTATCCACCTTTGGCAGAAGCGAAGACAAACGGGCAGTCAAGCTGTTCGTCTGAGGCATCAAGGTCCATCAGAAGCTCCAATACTTCGTCGATGACTTCTTCCGGGCGGGCCTCCGGGCGGTCAATCTTATTGATGCATACAATGACCGGAAGCTGGAGTTCCAGGGCTTTTCGGAGGACAAATTTGGTCTGGGGCATGGAGCCTTCAAAGGCATCCACCACCAGGATGACACCATCCACCATTTTTAGAACACGTTCTACTTCGCCGCCAAAATCCGCATGTCCAGGGGTGTCGATAATATTGATTTTCACATCTTTATAGAAGACAGCCGTATTTTTGGACAAGATGGTGATTCCGCGTTCTCTCTCGATATCGTTGGAATCCATCACGCGCTCCGCTACCTCCTGATGTGCACGAAAGACGCCGCTTTGCTTTAAGAGTTCGTCCACCAGTGTTGTCTTTCCATGGTCTACATGTGCGATAATTGCTATGTTTCTGACATCATTTCGTTTCATAGATCAAACCTCATATATTATAAATTTCTGTCAACAAGTTCTTACAAATTTAATAGTGTACCATATTTTTCAAATAAAACAAGTGGATAATGGAAAAACAAGGCGGATTTCTCGTCTTAGCGCATAAAATTTTCAAAAATTTGGAATATTTAGGAAAGACCCCGAATATATATTATAGACAAAATACGAAAAGAGACACTTCGTCAAACAGAAGGGAGAACAAAATTATGTCAGATAAGATTATTGAAAACAACCAAGTATCAATTGTAGGAGAGGTAGTGTCTGATTTTGCATTCAGCCATGAAGTTTTTGGGGAAGGGTTTTATATGCTGAATGTATCAGTGAAAAGATTGAGCGAATCCTGTGATGTGATACCTCTGATGATCTCGGAGAGGCTGATCGATGTGAATGAGGACTATAAGGGCGCCTATATCCATGCGTCGGGACAGTTCCGTTCTTATAACCGCCACGAAGAGAAGAAGAACCGGCTGGTGTTGTCCGTATTTGTGCGGGAGCTGGAGTTTATCGAGGAAGAGGTGGAAAATGCCAAGACCAACCAGATCTTTTTGGATGGATTTATCTGTAAGATGCCCGTCTATCGTAAGACACCCCTTGGCAGAGAGATCGCAGATATCCTCTTAGCCGTCAACCGTCCATATGGCAAATCAGACTATATTCCGTGTATCTGCTGGGGCAGAAATGCCCGTTTTGCATCGGGTTTTGAGGTGGGAGGCCATACACAGATCTGGGGCAGGATACAGAGCAGGGAATATGTGAAAAAAATTGATGAAGAAGAGAGCGAGCGCCGGATTGCCTATGAAGTGTCGGTGAGCAAGCTGGAATATCTGGACTGACTCGTGCATAATCACCAAAATACTTGCATTTCTTTCAAGGCTAGTGTAAGATAGAAAAATATAGAGTTCTATTTCATGCTCAGAAATGTGGGGGGATTATGAACAGGGGAAAATTACAGATCTATTTTGGAAGCGGAAAAGGTAAGACGACAGCGGCACTTGGTCAGGCGATCAAGGAAGCCAGCAAGGGAAAGTCAGTCTTTATCATACAGTTTTTAAAAGGGAGACAGCCGGAGGAACTAAGCTTTATAAAACGGCTGGAGCCAGAGATTAAACTGTTTCGTTTTCAGCGCAGGGAAGCAGCTTTTCAAGACCTAAGTCCTGAGGAACGGGAAGAAGAGATCATGAATATGAAAAATGGTCTCGGTTTTGCGAAGAAGGTGCTTGCCACAGGGGAGTGTAATGTGCTGGTATTAGACGAGATCTTGGGGCTTTTGGAATATGGAATCGCAGAGATTGCGGATATTCGTGCACTGTTAGAGGAGGCTTCCGACAGTACGGAGCTTATATTTACTGGCATCAAGCTTTGCTCTGAGATTATGGAATGGGCAGATGGAGTATATCAGATATCAACTCTGAAAGAATCCATATAGTATAGAAATCCAACGAAAGATTACCAGGAGGGAAAATTATGTCAATTTTTACAGGCGCAGGAGTTGCGATTGTCACACCGATGACTGAGACAGGAGAAGTGAATTATAAAAAGCTTGGTGAGCTTCTGGACTATCAGATTGAAAATGGAACAGACAGCATCATCATCTGCGGCACTACAGGAGAGGCCTCCACGCTGACGCATGAGGAGCATCTGGAGACGATTCGCTATGCCATCGACAAAGTGGCCAAGAGGATTCCTGTCATCGCAGGTACAGGCTCTAATTGCACAGATACCGCAGTATATCTGTCTCAGGAAGCGGAAAAATATGGTGCAGACGGACTTTTGCTGGTGAGTCCTTACTACAATAAAGCTACTCAAAAAGGACTGATCGCACATTTTACCAAGATTGCAAATTCTGTCAAGATTCCGGTAATCTTATACAATATACAAGGGCGTACGGGCGTGAATATCACACCGGAGACGATTGCTTATCTGGCTCACAATGTAGAGAATATCGTGGCGGTCAAAGAGGCCAGCGGCAATATCTCTCAGGTGGCTAAGATTGCGCAGTTGGCAGGTGACGAGCTGGATATCTATTCCGGCAATGATGATCAGATCGTGCCGCTTTTATCCTTAGGCGGCAAGGGCGTGATCTCTGTACTGTCCAATATTGCGCCGAAAGAGACACATGATATTGTGGCAAAATATATGGAAGGGGATGTGGCAGGCAGTCTGGCACTTCAATTAAAGGCAATTCCACTGATCGAACAGTTGTTCTGCGAGGTAAACCCCATTCCTGTCAAGGCTGCACTGAATCTGATGGGATGGGAAGTAGGGCCTCTTAGGATGCCGCTTACCACCATGGAAGAAGAACACCAGAAAAAGCTAAAAGAGGCGATGGCTGCTTTTGGCATCAAAGCAAAAGGAGAGCACTAATGGTCAGAGCAATCATGCATGGCTGCAACGGCCATATGGGACAGGTGATCACAGGACTGATCAAAGAGGATGCAGAGATTGAGATTGTGGCAGGGATTGACCTGGTGGACTGCCGCGACAATGGGTATCCGGTATTTACCAAGGTATGGGACTGTGATGTAGAAGCAGATGTGATTATCGACTTTGCCAACGCCAAGGCAGAGGACGAACTATTGAGATACAGCGTGGAGAGGAAGCTGCCGCTGGTACTGTGCACAACAGGGCTTTCCAAAGAACAGTTACAGGCAGTACAAGAGGCCAGCAAAGAGGTGGCGATCCTTCGGTCAGCCAATATGTCCATGGGCATTAATCTCATGATGAAACTCTTAAAAGATGCTGCAAAAGTCTTGGCAGATGCGGGATTTGATATTGAGATTGTGGAAAAGCATCATAACCGGAAGCTAGACGCGCCCAGCGGCACGGCGATTGCCTTGGCAGACTGTATGCAGGATTCTCTGGATCAGGAGTATACCTACACCTATGACCGGAGTCAGAGGCATCAGAAGAGAGAGAAGACAGAGATCGGGATCTCAGCAGTCCGTGGAGGGACCATTGTGGGAGAACACGATGTGATCTTTGCCGGAACCGATGAAGTGATCACTTTCAGCCATACGGCGTATTCCCGTGCGATCTTTGGGAAAGGTGCCATTCAGGCAGCCAAATTTTTAGCAGGAAAGCCGGCGGGCTATTATCAGATGGAGCATGTGATTGCAGATTCCATAAATGTGTAAAAATTTTAAAAAATAAGAATAAAAATCATAGAGTTGTCCATATTAGTAACAGCAGGTCAATACTGTTTTTCATCTTTATTTTAAAAGGAGAGAAGTTTATGAGACAGTTTAGGAAGTATTGCGTTGGCATGCTGTTAGTTGTGGCACTGCTCTTAGTCACTGCGTGCGGCAGATCAAACAATGAAACCACACCAGATAATACCGGAACCGACAATGGTACAGTTACAGATGATGCAACTGGGGACAACAATGGTCCTAATATCGATGATGTCTTGTTTGATACGGACGGAGACGGCGTCTATGACCATACCGATGTGGATGGAGATGGTCTCTTAGAGGAGATCGGAAATGACGCTGATGACATGGTGGACGACCTGGTCAATGATATGACCGGAGACGGAACCATGGTGGATGGGGATGTTGACAACGGAACGGTTGATAATAACGGAGCCGCTGGCAATGGAACCGGTACAAATGCACAATAAGAAGTGACAGGCGCTTAGGCCATTACAAAAAGGGGTTTTTGGGGTAGCACTTTTCGTGCAAGCCCTAAGGCCCCTTTTTGCAGTGTCTTATAGATGGCCGCTCACCAGACAGGAGGAAAGAAAAGATGGAGTTTCGGCCTTGTATTGATATACATAATGGAAAGGTAAAACAGATTGTCGGAGGAACATTGAGGGACCAGGGAAATGAAGCAAAGGAGAATTTTGTCTCTGAGCAGGATGCAGCCTTTTATGCCAGGTTTTACCAAAGAGACGGACTTAGAGGGGGTCATGTCATCCTATTAAATAAAGAAGGAACTCCATATTATGAAAAGAGTAAGCAGCAGGCACTCTCAGCGCTTGGTGCCTGGCCGGGGGGTCTGCAGGTGGGAGGCGGGATCCATGAGGATAATGCTGAGGAATTTTTACAAGCCGGAGCGTCACAGGTGATCGTGACCTCCTATGTATTCCGTGAGGGAAAGATTGACTGGGAGCGTCTGAAAAAGCTTTGCGCGCGCATTGGAAAGGAACACCTGGTACTGGATCTTAGCTGCCGGAAAAGGGAAGGTGTTTACTATATTGTAACGGATCGGTGGCAGAAGTTTACCGATGTGCAGGTGACAGAACAGACTCTTTTTGAATTTTCATCCTATTGTTCGGAATTTTTAGTACATGCAGTAGATGTAGAAGGGAAGCGTCAAGGCATCGAAAAGCCGCTCGTAAAACTTCTTGGGGCATGGGAAGGGATTCCTGTGACTTATGCAGGCGGCATAGGCAGCTTTGACGACCTGCGTCTACTAAAAAAATGGGGCCAAAATCGGCTGCATGTGACCATTGGAAGTGCACTTGACCTCTTTGGCGGAACAATGAATTATCAGGAGGTTGTGAAATTCGTTGCGGAATGATGGGAAAGATGGTATAGTAAGATTACAATAAAAGTAAAGGGGTGATTTTATGCGTTATATCATCAGTGGAAAAAATATCGATATTACCGATGGGCTTCGCTCTGCGGTGACGGACAAGCTTGGGAAATTGGAACGGTATTTTACTCCTGACACGGAGGTGTATGCAACACTGAGCGTGGAAAAAGAACGGCAGAAGATTGAGGTGACGATTCCAGTGAAGGGGAATATCATCCGGTCGGAGCAGTCCAGCACAGATATGTATGTCTCCATTGACTTGGTGGAAGAAGTGATCGAGCGGCAGCTTCGCAAGTACAAGAATAAGCTGATCGCAAGGCAGCAGGGGGGCGGTAACTTCCAGAAGGAATTTATGGAGAAAGACACCGAAGACCAGGAGGTTCGGATCATCCGTACCAAGAAGTTTGATATCAAGCCCATGTATCCGGAGGATGCCTGTGTACAGATGGAACTTCTGGGGCATAACTTCTTTGCTTTTGTCAATGCGGAGACGGATGAGATCAACGTGGTTTACCGAAGAAAAGGCGGCACATACGGAATTATGGAGCCAGATGTATAGAAAAATGGGTCGGATACGGGATTTGACATTTGCCAAATCCCGTATCTGTGTTATAATAGGCACGATGAGTTTTCAGTGGATAGGAGAATAACATGAAAATATTTGACAAACTATTCGGCACTCATAGTGAAAGAGAATTGAAGCTGATCGATTCGACTATCAGTCAGATCGAGAGTCTGCGCCCAAGTATGCAGGCTCTGAGTGATGAGGCATTAAGGGACAAGACAAAAGAGTTCAAACAGAGACTTTCAGAAGGAGCGACCTTGGATGATCTGCTCCCGGAGGCATTTGCCGTGGTCAGAGAGGCGGCAGGACGGGTGCTGGGCATGGAGCACTATCGGGTGCAGCTGATCGGCGGCATGATCCTGCATCAGGGCCGGATCGCAGAGATGCGTACCGGTGAAGGTAAGACACTGGTCTCTACCCTTCCGGCTTATCTGAACGCACTGGAAGGAAAGGGCGTACACGTAGTTACCGTCAATGACTATCTGGCCAGCCGTGACGCAGACTGGATGGGCAAAGTGCATGAATTTTTGGGACTGAGTGTGGGTGTGGTACTTAATAGTTCCACCAAGGAAGAACGTCGGGCCGCGTATAACTGTGATATCACCTATATCACCAACAACGAACTGGGATTTGATTATCTGCGGGATAATATGGTTATTTACAAAGAACAGCTGGTACAGAGAGATCTGCACTATGCGATTATCGATGAGATCGACTCGATCCTGATTGATGAGGCGCGTACGCCGCTGATTATCTCAGGGCAGAGCGGCAAATCCACCAAGCTGTATGAGCTGTGTAATTATGTGGCTGGTACATTGAAGCGCGGAGAAGCCAGCAAAGAATTTTCCAAGATGGATGCCATCATGGGTGAGGAGATCGAAGAGACCGGAGATTTTATCGTCAATGAGAAGGATAAGATCGTGCATCTGACTGCCGATGGTATCAAAAAAGTAGAACAGTATTTTAAGATTGAAAACTTAGCAGACCCGGAGAATCTAGAGATCCAGCACAATATGGAGCTGGCACTTCGGGCCAACAACCTGATGTTCCGGGATCAGGACTATGTGGTCAAGGATGACCAGATCTTTATTGTGGACGAGTTTACCGGGCGTATTATGCCGGGCCGCCGTTATTCTGACGGTCTGCATCAGGCCATCGAGGCAAAGGAACATGTAAAGGTAAAACGTGAGAGCAAGACGTTAGCCAATATTACCTTCCAGAATTTCTTCAATAAATATGCGAAGAAATGCGGCATGACCGGTACAGCGCTCACGGAGGAGAAAGAGTTTCGGGCGATCTATGGGATGGACGTCATCGAGATCCCCACCAACAAGCCTGTACAGCGAAAAGACCTGCAGGATGCAGTCTATAAGACCAGAAAAGAGAAACTGCTGGCAGTCTGCAATGCCATCGAGGAGGCACATAAAAAGGGACAGCCTGTGCTGGTGGGCACGATCACCATCGAGGCTTCTGAGGAGTTAAGCCGTATGCTGATCAAGCGTGGCATCAAACATGAAGTGTTAAATGCCAAGTTCCATGAGCGGGAGGCAGAGATTGTGGCTCTGGCAGGACAACATGGAGCTGTGACAATTGCAACAAATATGGCGGGCCGTGGTACGGATATCCAGCTGGACGAGGAGGCCAAGGCTGCCGGGGGCTTAAAGATCATCGGTACAGAGCGCCATGAAGCAAGACGTATCGATAACCAGCTGCGCGGTCGTTCCGGACGTCAGGGAGACCCCGGCGAATCCCGTTTTTATATTTCTCTGGAAGATGACCTGATGCGTCTCTTTGGCTCTGAGCGTCTGATGGGGATGTTCAATGCGTTAGGCGTGCCGGAGAATGAAGAGATCGAGCACAAGATGTTAAGTGATGCCATCGAAAAAGCGCAGATGAAGATTGAGCACAACAACTTTGGCATCCGTAAAAATCTGCTGGAATATGACCAGGTGATGAACGAACAAAGAGAAGTGATCTACAAGGAGCGCCGCAGAGTCTTAGACGGAGAGAGTATGCGGGATTCTGTCTATAAGATGCTCTCGGATATTGTGGAAGATACCGTGGATACTTTTATTGGAGATGATCAGGACCCGGAGGAATGGGATCTGACCGGGTTAAATGAGACGCTTATTCCTATTATTCCAGTGGAAGCGGTCAGCGTGGAGCGTTTAGGCTGTAAAAATAAAGCCGAATTAAAACATGCGTTAAAACAGGAGTCTACCAAGCTCTATGAAGCCAAGGAAGCAGAATTTCCCAATCCGGAGCTGATCCGGGAGTTAGAGCGGGTATTCCTTTTGAAAGTGATCGACCGCAAGTGGATGAATCATATCGATGATATGGATCAGCTTCGCCAGGGCATTGGCTTACAGGCCTATGGACAGAGAGATCCCCTTGTGGAATATAAGATGAGCGGGTATGAGATGTTTGATGCCATGACTTCCGGTATACAGGAAGACACGATTCGACTGCTGATGCATGTGAAGATCGAAGAGAAGGCAGAGCGCGAGGAAGTGGCACAGGTAACAGGAACCAACAAAGACGACTCGGCTCTGAAAAAGCCTGTACAGCGGGCAGCTCAAAAGGTATATCCCAACGACCCATGCCCATGCGGAAGCGGGAAAAAATATAAGCAGTGCTGCGGAAGAAAATAGACATGGCCTGTTTATGTATAGATGAAAATATGAAAAGAAAGAAGGTGTCATTGTGGTAGAATTAGATCAGTTTAAATATACACTGAACAACTATGCACAGCCCTTGACAGAACTGAGGGATTCACTTTAACTTAGCGGCAAAGTCGCTTCGGATTGAAGAATTGGAAAAAGAGATGGAGGCTCCCGGCTACTGGGATGACGTAGAACGCTCCCAGGCGGGCATGAAAGAGCTGAATGGACTCAAAGAGGAACGAGATACCTTTGCCGGTCTTCAGAGCCAGTATGAGGACATAGAGACGCTTCTGGAGATGGGCTATGAGGAAAATGACGAGTCTTTGATCCCAGAGATTGAAGAGGAGTTAAATGATTTCGTGGAGAAACTGGAGTCCATGCGGATCAAGACGCTCTTGTCTGGTGAATATGACCGCAATCCTGCGATCCTAAAGCTGAACGCCGGAGCCGGAGGTACAGAGAGCTGCGACTGGGCTGGTATGCTGTACCGGATGTACAGTCGCTGGGCAGAGCGAAAGGGGTTTTCGGTGGAGGTCTTAGACTATCTGGATGGAGATGAGGCAGGTATCAAATCTGTGACCTTCCAGGTCAACGGAGAGAACGCCTATGGCTATCTGAAGTCCGAAAAGGGTGTGCACCGCCTGGTCCGGATCTCTCCTTTTAACGCGCAGGGCAAGCGGCAGACTTCCTTTGTGTCTCTGGATGTGATGCCGGATATCGAGGATGAGATCGATATTGAGATCAATCCGGACGAACTGCGCGTGGATACGTATCGTTCCAGCGGCGCGGGCGGACAGCATATCAATAAGACTTCGTCGGCGATCCGTATCACACATCTGCCCACAGGAATTGTGGTGCAGTGCCAGAATGAACGCTCCCAACATCAGAATAAAGACAAGGCCATGCAGATGCTCAAAGCCAAGCTGTATCTGTTAGAACAGCAGAAACAGGCAGAGAAGCTGTCAGGCATCCGGGGAGAAGTCAGCGATATTGCATGGGGGAATCAGATCCGTTCCTATGTGATGCAGCCTTATACGATGGTAAAAGACCACAGGACCAATGCAGAAGTCAGCAATGTGGATGGTGTTATGGATGGAAAGATCGATCCGTTTATTAATGCGTATTTAAAATGGATCAACCGCACACCGGAGGAGTAAGAGATGGCAGAAAAGGGCAGATACTATATTGTAAGAGAGAGGGCAGTCCCGGAGGTGCTTCTGAAAGTGGTGGAGGCAAAACGGCTTTTGGAGACGGACAAAGCCCTGTCTGTCCATGAAGCAGCAGAACAGGTGGGTATCAGCCGAAGTTCTTTTTATAAATATCAGGATGATATCCTGCCATTTCATGATGAGACAAAAGGAAAGACTGTCACGTTTGTGTTGCAGATGCGGGATGAGCCAGGGCTTTTGTCCACGGTATTGAAGACCGTAGCAGAATTTGGGGCAAATATCCTGACGATTCATCAGAGTATCCCTATCAACGGGGTAGCATCTTTGACATTGAGTGTCGCAGTGCTGTCCACAACAGGAGACGTTTCTGCCATGATTGAAAAGATCGAGGAGCAGAAAGGCGTACATGATTTAAAAATATTAGGCAGGGAGTAATACCGAATGATAAAAGTAGCGATTATGGGATATGGCACCGTAGGTTCTGGTGTCTATGAGGTGATAACGACAAATCAAAAGAGCATTGATAAGAAAGTAGGGCAGGAGCTTCGGATCAAATATGTATTGGATCTGAGGGAATTTCCGGGCGATCCGGTGATGGAGGTGCTGACCCATGATTTTGAGGATATTATACAGGATGAAGAGATCCGTATTGTGGCAGAGGTGATGGGCGGACTGCATCCGGCATATGAGTTTACCAAGCGTTGTCTGGAGGCGGGCAAGAGCGTGTGTACGTCCAATAAAGAGTTAGTGGCGCAGCATGGCGCAGAGCTGATACAGATAGCTAAAGATCACCAGGTAAACTATCTCTTTGAGGCGAGTGTGGGCGGAGGAATCCCGATTATCCGTCCGCTTAATTCTTCTCTGACCGCAGATGTGATCTTAGAGATCTCAGGAATCTTAAACGGAACCACCAACTATATGCTGACGAAGATGGACCGAGAAGGTTTGGACTATATGGACGTGCTGAAAGAGGCACAGGATAAAGGATACGCAGAGCTGCATCCGGAGGCAGATGTGGAAGGATGGGATGCCTGCCGTAAGATTGCGATACTGACTTCTTTGGCGAGCGGCAATCAGGTGGATTTTCAGGATATCTATACAGAGGGCATTACCGAGATTACCCCGGAAGATTTTCTGTATGCTAAGAAGATGCAGCGTTCCATCAAGCTGCTGGCCATCAGCAGAAAAGTGGAAGATACTTATTGCGTGATGGTTGCTCCGGCCTTGATTCACAGAGAGCATCCGCTCTATGTGGTCAATGATGTCTTTAATGCCGTATTTGTCAAAGGAAATATGCTGGGCAATTCCATGTTTTACGGAAGCGGGGCAGGAAAGCTGCCTACTGCCAGTGCAGTAGCCGGAGATATGGTGGATGCTGCAAGACACTTAGGCAAGATCATCGCACTGTTCTGGGAGCCGCAGAAGCTGACCCTGGCGCCCATGGAGCAGATGAGCAGACGCTTCTTTGTGCGCATGGAGGCGGATGCGAATCCGGAAGCGCTCTTTGGAGACGGAGAGCGTGTGGAAGCAGGTGTTAAGGGAGAACTGGGCTTTGTGACGCCAGTGATGACAGAAGCAGAGTATGCCAAGAAGGCGAAAGAGGCTAAGATTATTCATATGATCCGAGTGGAAGGATAGACGAGAGGAACGGGACATGGATATTGTATGTTTGGACTTGGAAGGGGTACTGGTGCCTGAGATCTGGATTGCGTTTGCAGAGGCGACTAAGATCCCTGAGCTTAAGAGAACGACCAGAGATGAGCCGGATTATGACAAGCTGATGAGGTATCGGCTGGATATCTTAAAGGAGCATCATCTGGGGCTTAGAGAGATTCAGGAGACGATTGCGGGGATTGATCCGCTGCCGGGAGCCAAGGAGTTTCTGGATGAGCTTCGGACGCTGACACAGGTGGTGATTTTAAGCGATACCTTTACGGAGTTTGCAAAACCGCTGATGGCAAAACTGGGGTGGCCTGCATTGTTTTGTAATAGTCTGGAAGTTGCACCAGATGGGGAGATTACCGGATATCGGATGCGGATTAAAGATTCGAAACTGACGACGGTGCGTGCTTTGCAGTCGGCGGGATTTGAGACGATTGCAGCGGGGGACAGCTTTAATGATCTGGGGATGATTAAGGCTGGAAAAGCAGGGTTTTTGTTCCGGAGTACGGAGCAGATTAAAAGGGAGAATCCAGAGATCTTGGCGTATGAGGAGTATGATGAGTTTTTGGATGCGATTAAAAGGGTGCTGGCTTAGACTTAGGTGAGACAGAGGACAAGCCAGCCGCAGAAGGGGCCTCTGGGTTCCACAAAGGTCTGCATAGAGTGTGTCGGACAGTCACTCGATTCTGTTCGCCTTATTCGGACACAGGTGTCCGCCTAAGGCGTACAAAATCAAGCAACCGTCCGCTCCAATCTACACAGCACTCTTTGTGGAACCCAGAGGCCTCTTCTGCGGCTGGCCCTAGGACTGGGGGATGCGGGAAAGGGGTTGATTGGAGGGAAGGATTTGGTTATAATTTAGAAGAGAATTGGATAGGATTGAGGAGCGTATATGGATATTTTAGGAAAATTGACAGAAGAGCTGCAGGTGAAGCGGTGGCAGGTAGAGGCTGCGGTGGGACTGATTGATGAGGGGAATACGATTCCTTTTATCTCTCGTTATCGTAAGGAGATGACGGGGGCTTTGAATGATGAGCAGCTTCGGAAGCTGGATGAGAGACTTTCTTATCTGAGAAATCTGGAGGATAAGAAGGCGCAGGTGATTGCGACGATTGAGGAGCAGGGGAAGCTGACCGAAGAGCTTAGAGGGCAGATCGAGGCGGCCGAGACGCAGGTAGAAGTGGATGACTTGTACCGGCCTTACCGGCCTAAGCGCAGAACACGGGCGACGATGGCGAAAGAGAAGGGGCTGGAGGGTCTGGCCAATGTGATCTTGCTGCAGATGACAAGACGCTCTCTGGAGGAAGAAGCAGAGGCTTATCTGTCCGAAGAGAAGGGCGTGACTACGGTGGAGGAAGCTCTGGCGGGGGCAAGGGATATCATTGCGGAAAATATCTCGGATGAGGCTGATTATCGAACATATATTCGAGAAATGACTTGGAAAGAAGGAGTGATCAGTTCAGAGGCAAAGGATGAGACCCAGGAAAGTGTGTATGAGACTTACTATCATTTTAGTCAGCCTTTGTGCAAGATGGTGGGACATCGGACTTTGGCGCTGAATCGTGGGGAAGCGGAGAAGGTGCTGACGATTAAGATCGAAGCGCCCCAGGAGCGGATCCTTCGCTATCTGGAGAAGAAGGTGGTTACAAGGGACAATCCTTATACGGAAGGAGTGCTGAAAGAGGCAGCGGCAGACAGCTACAATCGTCTGATTGCTCCGGCTATTGAGCGGGAAATCCGCAATCTTTTGACTGAGCAGGCAGAGGAAGGGGCGATTCAGGTCTTTGGAAAGAACTTAGAGCAGCTTTTGATGCAGCCGCCGATTGCGGGGCAGACTGTCCTGGGATGGGACCCGGCATTTCGGACAGGATGCAAGCTGGCAGTGGTAGACCCCACCGGAAAGGTGTTAGACACGGTTGTGATCTATCCAACGGCGCCTCAAAATAAAGTAAAAGAAGCGAAGGCCACGCTGAAGAAGCTGATCGAAACTTATGGCGTCACTTTGATTTCCCTAGGAAATGGAACTGCATCCAGAGAATCTGAACAGGTAATCGTCGAGTTGTTTCAGGAGATCCCCCAGAATGTGCAGTATGTCATCGTAAATGAAGCGGGAGCGTCTGTATATTCTGCCAGTAAGTTAGCAACAGAAGAATTTCCGAATTTTGACGTGGGACAAAGGAGCGCAGCCTCCATCGCGAGAAGACTGCAGGACCCTCTTGCGGAACTGGTAAAGATCGATCCCAAAGCGATTGGCGTCGGGCAGTACCAGCACGATATGAACCAGAAGCGCCTGAGCGAGGCTCTGGGGGGCGTGGTGGAGGATTCAGTCAATAAAGTTGGCGTAGACCTGAATACAGCCTCTGCGCCCCTTCTGGAGTATGTGTCCGGCATCACCAAGACACTGGCTAAGAATATTGTGGCATACCGGGAAGAACACGGCCGTTTTGCAGACCGCAGACAGCTGTTGAAAGTGCCCAAGCTAGGACCCAAAGCCTTTGAACAGTGTGCAGGCTTTCTGCGCATCGCAAAAGGAAGCAATCCCTTAGACGCCACAAGTGTACATCCGGAGAGCTACGAAGCAGCGACGAAGCTCTTAACTTCTCTTGGCTATCAGGCAGAAGACATCACAAGCGGGGGCCTGAAAGGAATCTCGAAAAAAGTCAGCCAGCCAAAAGAGATGGCAGAGAAGCTGGGCGTCGGAGAACTGACCTTAAAAGACATCATCGCAGAACTTGAAAAACCAGCCAGGGACCCAAGAGACGAGATGCCCCGTCCGATCCTTAGAAGCGACGTACTGGATATGAAAGACCTGACCCCCGGCATGGTACTCAAAGGCACCGTAAGAAACATCATTGACTTTGGAGCCTTTGTAGACATCGGCGTTCACCAAGATGGCCTAGTCCACATCTCCCAGATGACCGACCGCTATATCAAGCACCCATTGGAAGTGGTAAAAGTAGGAGATGTCGTAGAAGTCAAAGTGCTTAGCGTAGACCTGAACAAAAAAAGAATCGCACTCACCATGAAACTATAAACAGCGGAACTTAAAAAACAGCGGAAGTCCAAATAATACCCGGAAGGATTTCCGGACACAAAGTGGCCGGAAATTCTTCCAGATCTAGGGTATTATTTGGACTGTAGCGGAACTTAAATAGGAGAATTATTTTATGTTTGGATTGTTTGGCAGTAAGAAGAAAGGTTTAGAGGAATTAAAGGAGCAGGCGGCTGCTTTGGAGAAGGAGAGAAAATGGAGCAAACTTTCGGAAGCGTATTATTTGTTGGGCAAGGAGTACCAGGCGCAGGGAGATCTGGAGCGTGCCAGACTCTATCTGGAACGTGCCTGCACGCTGTACAGCAACTTTGATGAGATCTTTGATGCCTGTCAGTCTTTTATGGATGACTGCGATGAGCGCCTGGGAGCTTTGGAGGAGGAACCGCTTCTTCACAATGAACTTTTGGAACAAGTGGAAGAAAAAGCAGAAGAATTTAGCAATGAAGAAAAGTATTACTGGGGCCTTTTAAGTCTCGCACGTTTTGAGTACGTCTTCCAGAGACTCTGTGCTGCTTCTGGATGTGAGATCTTAGGAGAGATCGAGAAGGTGTTTGATCTGCTGGTACACAGTATGCGCCAGGATATGACAGAAGAAGAACAAGAATACCTGAATGACTTTATGGGACGTTTTTATGAATTTGATAATTCCGAGGATTTTGTGGATGCAGGCAACCAAGTAGCACTTCCATGCGGCAACAACTTGCAGGTATTCGACTTGAATGGAAATGATACGGTGACCTGTCTGAGTCTTTTTATGGATAAATGTTTCTCCGCCCTAAGCCAAGGCGCTGACTGGGTGGAAGTAGGCGATGAAGCAGAAGTGGACTTTATCCCCTGCACGCTGCTTTTGGATTATTACCTTCGCAATGAAGACAAAGATATCCGGGAAAATGCAAAGATCCAGGCAGAGATTGCAAGAATCTGGTCTGACGCAGAGTTTATTGACACAGAACCAGAGACCGAAGAGATCTTAGAGCGTCTGAATACCTATCGGAAACTGGATATCTTGGCATAGGAGGTGCATGGATATGGACAGATTACTGCAGGCTATGATGGAGTATGAAAAAGGTTCGCCCAAAAGAGTGCAGCATCTTATAAAAGTCTATGAATTTTCCCGTCTGATCGGAAAGATGGAGAAGCTCGATGAACATACGCAGATGATCTTAGAGAGTGCGGCGATCGTACATGATATCGGCATCCGTCTCTCCCTGGAAAAATATAATAGCAGCAGTGGAAACTATCAGGAGATCGAAGGGCCTCCAGAGGCTAAGTCCCTTTTAGAGAGCCTTGGCTGGCCCGAAGATGTGACAGAGCGCGTCTGCTGGCTGGTCGGACACCACCACACCTACAAAGACATCGACGGTATCGATTACCAGATTCTGGTGGAGGCAGATTTTCTGGTCAATCTGTATGAGGAAGAGAGCGCTCCTTCTGTACAAAAAAGCGTGTATCAAAAGATCTTTCAGACCGAAAGCGGCAAAAAGATCTGCGCCTTGCTGTATCCGGCGGTATTAGAGCAAGCAGATGCGAAGTAGAGAGATCTGCCTCGCCCTGGTCGCTCATGTAGATGCCGGGAAGACTACATTGTCGGAGAGCCTCCTGTATAAGAGCGGAAAGCTGAAAAAGCCGGGAAGGGTAGACAAGCAGGATACATTTTTGGATCATCATGAACTGGAGCGCGCCAGGGGGATCACGATCTTTTCCAAACAGGCAGTGTTTACACTGGGAGACAAGCAGGTTACGCTTCTGGATACACCGGGACATGTGGATTTTTCAGCGGAGATGGAGCGGACGCTGCAGGTGCTCGATTATGCAGTATTGATCATCAGCGGAGCCGACGGGGTGCAGGGGCATACGCTGACGCTCTGGAAATTGCTTCGCCGTTATCAGATTCCGGTCTTTTTATTTGTAAATAAAATGGATCAAGAAATATGTGATCAAGAGTCCATTCTTTTAGAATTGAAGCAGCGGCTGGATGACCGGTGTACAGACTTTAGTACAGACCACAGTGCAGAGTCATTTCTGGAAAATATTGCCATGTGCGAGGAAGAGCTGCTGGAACGCTATCTGGAGGACGGAAAGGTATCCAAAGAAGATATCTGCCGTCTGATTGCAAAGAGGCAAGTGTTTCCCTGTTATTTTGGCTCTGCACTCAAGCAGGAGGGGATCGAGGATTTTTTGCAGGGACTTTCAGATTATATGGTCTGTCCGGCTTATGGGGATGCATTTGGCGCAAAAGTCTTTAAGATTACGCGGGATGAGCAGGGAAACCGGCTGACCTGGCTTCGGGTGACAGGGGGTAGCCTAAAGGTTAAGGCGCAGTTATCTGGTCAGGGAGAAGACGGAGCCTGGGAAGAAAAGGTCAACCAGATCCGCATCTATTCCGGGACAAAATACGAGCGGGTCTCTGAGGCGTGCGCAGGCATGGTCTGTGCGGTGACGGGACTTACGAAAACTCGTCCGGGAGAAGGGCTGGGGGCAGAGCCGGCTTCAGATCTGCCGGTCTTAGAGCCTGTGCTGACTTATCAGATTCAGCTTCCCAGAGGATGTGACCCTAAGCAGATGTACCTGAAATTAAAAGCTCTGGAAGAGGAAGAACCCGAACTTCATATCCGCTGGGAAGAAGCCTTGCAGGAGATCCAGATCCAGCTGATGGGAGAGGTACAGATCGAGGTCTTGAAGGTGCTGATCCAGGAACGGTTTGATGTGGCAGTGGATTTTGGAGAAGGACAGATCGTCTACAAGGAGACGATTGCAGATCCGGTGATCGGCGTGGGGCATTTTGAACCGCTGCGCCATTATGCGGAGGTACACCTTTTGCTGGAACCAGGGGAGCCTGGCAGCGGGATACAGTGTTTGACGGCCTGCAGTGAAGATATGTTGGATAAAAATTGGCAGAGGCTGATCCTTACGCACTTAGAGGAGCGAGAGCACAGGGGCGTCCTGACTGGCGCTGCGGTGACTGATCTGAAGATTACGCTGATTGCCGGAAAAGCTCATTTAAAACATACCGAGGGCGGAGACTTTCGTCAGGCGACCTATCGGGCGGTGCGGCAGGGGCTGATGCAGGCAAAAAGCGTACTTTTAGAGCCTTATTATGAATTTCGCCTGGAGGTGTCCAGTGATCTGGTGGGGCGTGCCATGTCCGATGTGGAGAAGATGCATGGTTCTTTTACTTCGCCGCAGTTAGAAGGAGACCGCTCCATCTTAGCCGGGACGGCTCCGGTGTCTTCCATGCGCAATTATCATCAGGAAGTGACCGCTTACACCAAGGGAAAAGGTCGCCTCTTTTGCAGTCTCAAAGGGTATATGCCTTGTTATCAGCAGGAAGAGATTGTGGAACAGATCGGCTATGATCCGGAAGCAGATCTTGCACACACGCCGGATTCTGTCTTTTGCTATCATGGGGCTGGCACTGTCATTCCCTGGTATGAAGTGTTTTCTCATATGCACCTGGAAAATGTCTTGTTAAAAAAATCACAGACTGAAGAAGAATATCAGCAACCCGTAAGGAGCAGAAAAGAACATTCTGCTGCAGGAGGGATTCAGGAGGAAAAAGAGCTTCAGGAGATCTTTGAACGGACATTCGGAAAAAGTAAACGGTCTGTGGAACAGACGCAAGTCCGGCGTACAGTATTTCATGTAAAAGAGGAAACACATGCTGGACCTTACAGACCCAAAGAGCGGCGGAAAGAATATTTACTGGTGGATGGATATAATGTGATCTTTGCCTGGAAGGAGCTAAAAGAGCTGGCAAAGGTGAATATTGATAGTGCGAGAGGAAAACTGATGGACGTCATGTGTAACTATCAGGGCTTTCGCAGATGCCAGGTGATTCTGGTCTTTGATGCGTATCGGGTGGAAGGGCATACCGAAGAAGTGATAAAATATCACAATATTCATGTGGTCTATACCAAAGAGGCAGAGACAGCAGATCAGTATATTGAAAGGGCCGCTCATGAGATGGGAAAACGGTATCAGGTGACCGTCGCCACTTCGGATGGTCTCGAACAGATCATTATCAGAGGACAGGGCTGCGCCATGATGTCTGCGAGAGAGTTAAAAGAAGAGATTGAAAGGATAAATCAGGAGATCCGTAAAGAATATGTAGAGCAGTTTCCAGGAAGCAAAAACTATCTGTTTGATTATCTGCCCAAGGAGCTGTCAGCGCAGATGGAGACGATAAGGCTGGGAAAAAAGGACAAGAAGGAGAGATAAGATGGAGCGAGAAGTGGATATGAAGGAAGTATCCGACGGAAAACTGTATACCGCCAATGATCTGGTGCGGGCGGACTGCGGCGGCTGCAAAGGCTGTTCGGCCTGCTGCCGGGGCATGGGGACTTCTGTGACGTTGGACCCCTGGGATGTGTATATGCTGTGCCGCGGACTTTTGGTATGCTTCGAAGAACTGATCGAGCGGCAGATCGAACTGGCAGTCGCTGACCGTCTGATCCTTCCCAATCTGAAGATGACAAAAGGGGAAGAAGCTTGTTCTTTTCTAGACCCAAACGGCCGCTGTCAGATTCATGCATTTCGTCCTGGCATGTGCCGGCTGTTTCCTCTGGGAAGATATTATGAGGCGGATTCCTTTCGGTATTTTCTGCAAATACACGAATGTCCCAAAGAATCAAAGGCCAAGATCAAAGTGAAAAAATGGCTGGATATTTCAGACTTGAAAACGTATGAAACATTTATTCAGACATGGCATGACTATCTGAAGAGGCTGCGGGGAATCATAGAGCAAGACCCGGATCAGATGAAAGAGATCAGTATGGAGATTTTAAAGACATATTATCTTGCTCCTTATGATTTGAGCAAGGATTTTTATGAGCAATTTTATGAACGTTTACAGAGCTGCCGCATATAAGTACGGCAGCTCTGTTTTAGAATCAGCTGAATAATGTTTCAAAACGTTTCATTGCTTCGATGGTATTTTCCAGTGTGCCAAAGGCAGTGAGGCGGAAATAATGTTTCCCGTTTTCTCCAAATCCGGCGCCTGGGGTGCCTACGACCTGGATGTTTTCTAAGAGATAGTCAAAGCAGCTCCAGGAGTCCATGCCATTCGGGCACTCAAACCAGATATAGGGAGAGTTAATGCCGCCAAAGAAGGGGATCTTCAGGCTGGTCAGAGTGTCATCGATGACTTTGGCATTGTTTTTATAATACTGGATGTTTTCCTGACATTCTTTTATGCCTTCTTCGGAAAATACAACTTCAGCGCCTTTTTGTACAATATAGGAAGTGCCATTGAATTTCGTACATTGACGGCGGTTCCACATGGTGTTCAGAGACATCTCTTTTCCGGTAGAAGAGGTAAACACCAGTTCTTTTGGAACTACGGTATAGCCGCAGCGGGTTCCGGTAAATCCGGCGGTCTTAGACAGAGAGCAGAACTCGATCGCACATTTTTTTGCTCCTTCGATGGCAAAGATACTCCTTGGCAGTGCCGGATCGGAGATAAATGCTTCGTATGCGGAGTCAAACAGGATAATGGCTTCATTGGCCAGTGCATAGTCCACCCATTCTTTTAACTGTTCTTTGTTGTAGCAGGCTCCGGTGGGGTTGTTGGGGGAGCACAGGTAGATCAGGTCTGCGTGCTGGCTGTGATCCGGCATGGGGAGAAATTGATTTTCAGCGTTGCCGGCAATATAGGTAACATCACGGCCGCACATGATATTGGTATCTACATAGACCGGATAGACGGGGTCCGGGATTAAGATGACATTGCCAGGGCCGAACAGATCTGTGATGTTGCCGGTGTCGCTTTTGGCTCCGTCGGAGATAAAGATCGCTTCTGGCTCTACATCTACTCCGTTTTTCTTATAATAATCTGCAATGGCAGTTCTGGTGGCTTCATAGCCTTGTTCCGGGCCATAGCCTTTAAAGGTTTCTGCTGCTCCCATGGCGTTGACGCCGTCGTGGAGGGCATTTAGGACGATCTTTCCCAGAGGTTTGGTGACATCGCCGATGCCAAGGCGAATGATCTGGGCACCTTTTTCGGGGTTGGCTTTGGCGTAGGCAGCGGTACGGTGAGCGATTTCAGAAAAAAGATAACTTTCTTTTAGATTCAGGTAGTTTTCGTTTAGTTTGGGCATGAATATTGGTCCTTTCTATCTTAAAAAGTGTTGTTGTGTTCCAGTGGTATTTTAGCAAAGGGGAGGGGGTGTGTCAATAAGATTTGGAGAGGGGGGACGGAACAGCCGCAAAAGGGAGCGCGGTCTCGTACAAAGGTCTGCATAGAGTGTATCGGACAGTCTGCACCATTTGTATGCTCCATTCGGACACTTGGGTGTCCGCCTGGCTCATACAAACGGCACAGACCGTCCGCTCCAATCTACACAGCACTCTTTGTATGAGACCACACTCCCTTTTGCGGCTGTTCCTGGGGGTGGTAGGGCAGGGTGAGGGGGTTCACGGCAATGGGTTTGCTGGCGAAGCCAGCAGGCTGTTGTTGGGATGGGGTGTTTTAGGGGGTGTGTTGGCGGAGGAGGGCGATTTCTTCCAGGTAGGGGGCGCGGGTGTTTTTGGGGTCTCCGGCTATGGGGACCCAGGGGGTCTCCAGGATTTTGGGGATGGAGGAGAAGGCGGGGTGGTGGACGATGCGGTTTAGGGCGTCGAAGCCGATCTGGCCTTTTCCGAGGTTTTCGTGGCGGTCTTTTTTGGAGCCGCGGGGGTTTTTGCTGTCGTTGATATGGAAGACGGCGATCTGGTCTTTGCCTAAGAGGTGGTCAAAGTGGTCGAGGACGCCGTCGAGGTCGTTGATGATATCGTAGCCGCTGTCATGGGTGTGGCAGGTGTCAAAACAGACGCGCAGGCGGTCTTTTTGGGTGACGCCGTCATAGATCATGGCGAGTTCTTCGAAGCTGCGGCCGATCTCGGTGCCTTTGCCTGCCATGGTCTCTAGGGCGATCAGGCAGTCGGTGTCATCGGTCAGGACTTCGTTGAGTCCTTTGACGATGGAGGCGATTCCTGCTTCTGCGCCGGCACCTATATGGGCGCCGGGATGTAAGACCAGGACGTGACTGCCCATCGCGGAGGCGCGGGTGAGTTCTAAGCGCAGGAACTGAACGGCCAGTTCATAGGTCTCTGGCTTCAGAGAGTTGGCCAGGTTGATGATATAGGGGGCATGGACAATAAATTCATCGATGCCATTTTGTTTCATCAGAGCCTTGGCTTCTTCAATTCGCAGTTCACTGAGTGCTTTACGCCTGGTATTCTGCGGTGCGCCGGTATAGGTCATAAAGGTGTTGGCTTTATAAGAAAGTGCTTCTTCCACAGAGCCAAGCATCATTTTAGCTCCATTCATTCCCACATGGGAACCTATTTTTAACATAGTGGTGTTCTCCTTTTTGCATCATTGTGTATTGTGGATATTTCCGCTGAATCGGTGGAAATTATGGAATTTATACCAACTATCTCTTTTGTCATATTTACATAATAAGTAGCTTGATCATCAAAGTGATATACTATATCTATGATGTCTTTATGCTACCATATTGGTGTGTTAAAATCAAGCAAGCTTGACAAAAGACATGGTTTTTTCTATACTGAACTACAGTCTTTAATAGGAAATAACAGCCATGTGCTGTACGAAACTTAAAACGGCGAAAGCTCCTGAAATGCCCGGAAGGATGTTTGGACGCGGAAGCGGTCAAACATTCTTCCAGATTCAGGGCATTGAAGGGGCTGAAGCGGGACTTTCATCAGGAGGAACTATGGAGAAGATATTGGATTTGATTACAAGAGAAATGGAGCAGGCTTTTCAGGCTGCGGGGTATGATGGGAAATATGCGAAGGTGACGTTATCTAATCGACCGGATTTGTGCGAATATCAGTGCAATGGAGCTATGGCGGCGGCGAAGGAGTATCACAAGGCGCCGATTATGATTGCCAATGGCGTGGTGGAGACGCTTGCAGGTTCTAAGATGCTGTCTGAGGTGCAGGCGGTCAATCCAGGTTTTATTAATCTGAAGATCAGCGCAGAGTTTTTGAGTGAATATCTCAATGAAATGAGTGCAGATGAGCGTTTGGGATATGAAAAGGCAGAAAAACCAAAGACGATCATCATCGACTACGGCGGACCTAATGTGGCAAAGCCTCTGCATGTGGGGCACCTGCGTTCGGCGATTATCGGAGAAAGTGTAAAGCGCATCGCGCGTTTTGCAGGACATCAGGTGATCGGAGATGTGCATCTGGGCGACTGGGGACTGCAGATGGGCCTGATTATCTTAGAGCTAAAAGAACGTAAGCCGGATCTTCCTTATTTTGATGCGGATTATACAGGAGAATACCCTAAGGAGGCACCTTTTACCATTGCTGAGCTGGAGGAGATCTATCCGACGGCTAGTGCCAGATCGAAAAAAGATGAGGCTTATAAAGAGGCAGCGATGCAGGCGACGTTTGAACTGCAGCAGGGAAGAAAAGGATATCAAGCGCTTTTAAAACATATACTGGAAGTATCCGTGTCAGATCTGAAGAGAAATTATGAGAATCTGAAGGTGGATTTTGACCTTTGGAAAGGCGAGTCGGATGTGCAGCCCTATATTCCTGCCATGGTGGAAGAGATGAAGGAAAAAGGATATGCTCATATGAGCGATGGCGCGTTGGTGGTGGATATTAAGGAGGAGACGGATACTAAGGAGATTCCTCCTTGTATGCTGCTAAAATCGGACGGCGCTTCTCTCTATACCACCACAGATCTGGCGACGATTGTGGAGCGTATGAAATTATATCATCCGGATGAGATGGTCTATGTGGTGGATAAGCGTCAGGAGATGCATTTTATCCAGGTATTCCGCTGCGCGAGAAAATGTGGTCTGGTGGAAGCGGATACCGGTCTTACATTCCTGGGGTTTGGCACCATGAATGGCAAAGATGGAAAGCCTTTTAAGACCAGAGAAGGCGGTGTGATGCGCTTAGAATACCTTTTGTCGGATATCAACGAAGAAATGCTGACAAAGGTGAAAAACAGCCGTCCTATGAGCGAGGAGGAGGCTTGTGAGGTGGCGAAAGTGGTGGGTCTGTCCGCTGTAAAATACGGAGACCTTTCTAACCAGGCTTCCAAGGATTATATCTTTGATGTGGATCGGTTTACTTCTTCCGAAGGAAATACCGGACCTTATATTCTGTATACCATTGTGCGAATTAAATCGATTTTGAAAAAATACGAAGAGGCAGGCGGCTGTGCAGAAAAGGCTTTGATTGGAGCTTGTGAAAATGAGAATGAAAAGGCTCTGATGCTGCTTTTGACCCGGTTTAACAGTGTGATGGATATCGCTTACGAGGAGTTGGCGCCGCATAAAGTGTGTGCTTATATCTATGAGATTGCCAATGCTTTTAATAAATTTTATCATGAGACTACTATTCTTGGGACAGAGGATGAGGAACGGAAAAAGAGCAGGATTCGGCTTTTGATGCTGACGCAGAGAGTATTGGAGACTTGTATTGAACTGCTGGGCTTTGAGGCTCCGGAGAGGATGTAAAAAGGTATGGAAGAGAGAAGAAAAATCACGCTTGGGGGCTTGTGGTGCAGTCTGTATCCGACGTTTTTATATCCGTTGCTGCAGACGATATGTGGCGTGATTTACCTGATGATGGTATCCGTTCCTTTTGTGCGTGCGGATCTGAGCTGGTCAGAGGTGGAATCGAAGATTATGCAGCTGTACTTAAGTGGAAGCATGTGGATTCTTCTGATAGCTGCCGTAGTGTCGATCCCGCTGTTTGGCTGGCTGTACTGCCGGGATATGCAGAAAAAGAGAGATCTGGGATGGTGGGATGAGGGATGGTTTCCTCTGCGGGAAGAGAAACTTTTGTGGACGATGCTTGGAAGTGCAGCGCTTGCGCTTTTTTGCAATCAATTGGTGAGCCTTTTGCCATTGTCTTTTTGGGTGAGGGATCTCGAAGAGGTCAATGAGGCGCTGGACACAGGCACGATCTGGATGCAGATGATGGTTGCTGGATGTCTGGTTCCGCTTGTGGAGGAACTGGTGATGCGGGGGCTTATGTATCAACGGTTTCGCAGGATGTTAAGACCTGTGCCGGCGATGTTTTGGAGTGCGCTTGCTTTTGGGATCTTTCATGGAAATGTGATACAGGGGGTATATGCGTTTTTGCTGGGGCTGTTTTTTGCCTGGCTGATGGAACGGTTTCAGCGGCTTTGGGTGCCGGTGGTAGCACATATGTCGGCAAATCTGTTTGTGCTGTTGATAGATGATGGGGGATGGCTTACAAAGATCTATAGTTCGGGGGAAGTGTTTTTGGGGGTGATGGCAGGGAGCGGAGTGGTGTTTTTGGTGGCGTTTTGGATGTTGAGGGAGGAGTAAGAAGAGGACGCAAGAAGCGACCGCCACAGGAAGCGGGCGGGGGAGCGACAAAGGTCTGCATAGAGTGTATCGGACAGTCTGCACCATTTGTATGCTCCAATCGGACACTTGGGTGTCCGCCTGGCTCATACAAACGGCACAGCCTGTCCGCTCCAATCTACACAGCACTCTTTGTGCGCTCTCCCGCCCACTTCCTGTGGCGGTCGCCTCTTGCTGGGGTTGGGAGGCTTTGTGTAAGAAGATTTTACTTTCCTTGTGAGGGAAAGTGTACTATAATAGGTATAGTGTTTGGTTGGGAGGGAATACTAAGACTGGGAGAATTTACATAAGGATGAGGCGGATCGATGGAAGAAAATTGGAAAAATTATTATCATAAGGGGCTGGCTGCTTTTTTTACGATAGCCATGTGTATTCTTTTCTTTTTTGGCCTTTTGCGGTTTAATGAGATCAAGACTTATCTGGGAGTGATTATTGGGATCTTGAGGCCGTTTGCTTTTGGGGCAGTGATTGCATATTTGTTGTGTCCGCTCTGTAATCTGATCGAGCGGAGTCTGATCCATGTCCTGAAGCTGGATCTGGATGAGGAGGAGCTGGGGCGAAAATGGGACAGGAAGACGGCCTTGAAGGTTAAAAGGTTTTTGGGAAGTGTCAGCATTATTTTGAGCCTGATCTTTTTTTGCCTGGTGATCTATATCTTGGTGGCCATGGTAGGGGCGCAGGTGGTGAAGAGCGTGCAGGATTTGATCACTGCGATGCCGGGGTATGTGCAGAAGATTAGTCTGTGGCTGGAAGATCTGGTGGCAGATAATACGTTTATCTTAAACCATGTGGAACAGTATTCTACGGATATTATGGTAAATGTGCAGAACTATGCCAAAGAGAATATCCTGCCGAATATCAATAATATTATCAATGGTGTCTCTGTAAGCCTCTGGACCGTGGTAAGTGCTGCAAAGGATCTGGCGATTGGCTTGATTGTAGCAGTCTATCTGATGAACAGCCGGAGACTTTTCAGCCGCCAGGCTAAGATGGTGGTGTGTGCACTGTTTCCTAAGAAGGATGATCTGCCAAAAGACAGAGAGCAGACGGTGGACTGGATTCTGAGACAGACGAGCAGACTGAATGAGTATCTGGGGGGATTTATCAAGGGAAAGCTTTTGGATTCGCTGATTATCGGTCTGATCTGTATGGTGGTGACGGGGATTATGGAGATGCCTTATGCGGCGCTTGTCAGTGTGGTGATTGGCGTAACTAATATTATCCCGTTTTTTGGACCATTTATCGGTGCAATCCCCACAGCGCTTTTGATTCTGGTGGTCAGTCCGATCAAATGTGTCTATTATATCATCTTTATCCTGGTTCTGCAACAGTTTGACGGCAATATCTTAGGGCCTAAGATCCTGGGCAATTCTACGAATCTAAGCAGTTTTTGGGTGCTTTTTGCGATCTTGTTGTTCGGCGGATTGTTTGGGATTGTAGGGATGGTGATGGGTGTTCCGTTCTTTGCCTTTTTGTATCAGTTGGCAAGGGAATGGGTCGTGGACCGTTTAAAAACACAAAAACGTAAAAAGGCTGCCGCGAAGTAATGCGGCAGCTTTTTGTATACATTATAATTTTTTCCTTCTGTATTTTTCTTCGCAGAATTTGCAGCGGTAGATCTCTTTTCTTGGGTCGGTCAGGACGAAGATATGGTCTAATTCCTGCTCGATGGAAGTGATGCACCGGGGGTTATGGCATTTGGCCACGTTCTTGATCTCTTTTGGAAGAGAGAGGCGTTTTTTCTCCACAATCTTGTCATCCTGGATGATATTGACGGTGATGTTGTGGTCGATAAAGCCTAGCACATCTAAGTCGATCTCATCGATGGAACACTCAATTTTGATGATGTCTTTTTTTCCCATCTTGTTGCTGCGGGCATTTTTGATGATGGCGACGCAGCAGTCAAATTTGTTCAGGTTCAGATAATTGTAGATCTCCATACTTTTTCCTGCTTCAATATGGTCTAATACAAATCCTTCGTGAAGAACTCCGATATTTAACATACCTTCACCTCCAAAAGTGTGAGAATTAATGCCATACGTACATAGACTCCATATTGCACCTGTCTGAAATAGGCGGCGCGGGGATCTTTGTCCACTTCCACGGAGATCTCGTTGACACGGGGAAGGGGATGCATGACGATCATATCTTCTTTTGCGAGTTTCATCTTTTCATTATTTAATATATAGAAATCTTTGAGTCTGATATAGTCTGCTTCATTGAAAAAGCGTTCCTGCTGCACGCGGGTCATGTAAAGGATATCTAATTTTTCCATCACTTCTTCGATACGTTCGGCTTCCTGATAGGGGATATTCTGCGCTTCTAAGACATCTTCTTTGATGTAGCTTGGAATCTTCAGCTCTTCCGGGGAGATAAAGATAAATGTGATGTTTTGATAGCGTGCCAGGGCGCGGACTAAGGAGTGTACGGTTCGTCCAAATTTGAGATCGCCGCACAGACCGATGACCAGGTTGTCAAGCCGTCCTTTCAGGGAACGGATGGTGAGAAGATCAGTTAATGTCTGGGTGGGATGTTGGTGTCCGCCGTCGCCGGCATTAATGACAGGAATGGAAGAGACTGCGCTGGCTACCATGGGTGCTCCTTCTTTGGGATGGCGCATGGCACAGATATCAGCGTAACAGGAAATCATACGAATGGTGTCAGAAACGCTTTCTCCTTTGGCAGCGGAACTGCTTTGTGCGGAGGAGAAACCAAAAATATTGCCGCCTAGATTCATCATGGCAGCTTCGAAACTGAGACGGGTTCGGGTGCTTGGCTCGTAAAACAGAGTGGCCAATTTTTTGCCGTCGCATGCGTGGGCGTATTTTTCCGGGTGCTTCTCAATATCATTGGCCAGGTCAAGGAGCTGGTCCAGTTCTTCGACAGAGAAGTCCAGAGGACTCATCAAATGTCTCATAGATACCTCCTATAGTTGATAACTCATGGTTGCTACAGACTAGGATACACGATGTGAGGGGAAAATTCAATATAAATTTTTGGGAAAGCGGGGGACGGGTCCGGCGCAAAAGATGGCGGGGGAGGGAGCGACAAAGGTCTGCATAGAGTGTATCGGACAGTCTGCACCATTTGTATGCTCCAATCGGACACT
>CAJUGG010000107.1 GCA_910585995.1 uncultured Lachnospiraceae bacterium | reverse complement strand
CCCGCCCCTTTTGCTCCATAAATAAATAAAATCATAAGGCCCAACCCCTCTTCGTTAAGTATCTAATTTATCATCTAAGTCCAAAATAGAAAAACTTTAACTTTCAATTTTTTATAATATCAATTATTTAACAAATCTAAAATATATACTAACTTTTCCATTTGCATTTCCTCATACATTGGCAGTACCAAGACTTCTTTAGCAAGTTCTCTAGCACAAACAAGCTCGGTATCTCTAAACCTATTTTTAAAACAAGCTTGGTCTGAAGTTAGTGGAAAAAAATACTTTCTTGTATAAACATTATGATCTCTTAATTTTTCATATAATTCATCCCGATTCAAAAGATATTCTTCTTCTATCAACACAGGAAAATACCCATAATTTTGTTCTGTTCCAGTTCCAGCTTCAAAAAGCCGAAATCCCAAAATATCTTTTAATCCACTCCTATACTCTTCAAATAAGCGTTTCCTTTTTGCAATTGTCCCTTCTATATGTTTTAGATTACATAATCCCATAATTGCAGAAAATTCATTCATTTTTGCATTCGCGCCAACGGATGTCACCAACTCTTCCCCACGAATCCCAAAATTTTTTAGATTATATAACTTTCCATACAAATTTGGATCAGAAAACGCAACTGCACCACCTTCTATGGTATTAAATATTTTTGTTGCGTGAAAACTAAAAATAGAGGCATCACCATAGTTTCCAATACCTCTTCCTTTATATTTGACCCCAAAAGCATGTGCTGCATCATAGATTACTTTTAGGTTATATTTATCTGCAATCCTCTGAATCTCTTCTACATTGCATACATTTCCATATACATGTACTGGTACGATGGCTACTGTTTTTTCTGTAATTAAATCTTCTATTTTGTCTTCATCTATGGTTCCATCGCTTAATTTCACATCACAGAAAACCGGTTTTAACCGGTTTCGGACTATCGCATGTGTGGTTGAGATAAATGTAAAGGGTGTTGTGATAACTTCACTGCCTTCTGGAAAATCCATCACTTGAATTGCAAGTTCCAACGCCATATGTCCATTGACCATCAAGGAAAGATTTGAAACTTCAAGATATTCTTTCAGTTTTTCTTCCAGTTCTCTATGATATTCTCCCATGTTGGTCAGCCAATGACTTTTCCATAAAGGTTTAATCGCTTCTATGTACTCCTCGTAAGGCGGCATGGAAGAACGAGTCACATATATATTTTCTCTTTCCATTAGATTCTTTCCTTATTAGTTATGTAATGATGATTCTTCATTAAGTATTTCCACATCTTGTATCATCACCAGTTTCCCCGCCTCCTGACACAGCTTCACCACTGAACTAGGATCTCCATAATATCCATCACACACCGCGATTGCGCGGTCCAGGTCGGGGGTATCGTCGTAGATGCCCCAGTGTTCTGTCTGGTATTCTATTACTAATGCTCTATATTCGTTCCACAATTCGGGTCTCATGCTTTCGATTGTGACCTGGATCAGGGGATGGGGTCTCCATAAAAGTGCTACTTCGTCTGTATTTTCTTTGAATACTTGGAATACGTCACGCATCTTCTCCAGATACTTCTCTCCGTGTTCTAAGAGTGCTGTCACGCTGGTGTTGTAGAAGATGATCTTTTTCCAGCTTCCGTCTTCTTTTTCAATGACTTTTTTCCAGTCTTTTGGGATCTTTAGGTCTTCTTTTCGGGTGCTTAGTGCTTTGTCGATCTTGGGGGAACCTAGGCCCAGGATTTTATTTTCCCAGTATTTTCTGTCTGCTTTGCTTCCTTTGCTGTACTCTGTTAAAACATTAACATAGATTTTTTTCATGTCCTCGGACTGTACGACGACTTTGTCTGCGTAGAGGACGCCGGGGACGGTGCAGAAGTGTTTCATGCTTTCTACGGCTTCTTGATTGTCCGGGTCGATCTCGCCTAAGACGAAGTAGGGGATGTAGACTAGTTTTTCGGTGTACTGTTTTAGATTTTTGGAATAGAAAAAGGGGTGTACACTGGTGACGTAGTTACATTCGTCGTAGGGGTTGTGGATAAAGATTATATCGGGGCAGCGGTCTGTGAAGTCGTAGGCCTGGTAGTCGGTGATGGGGACGTAGTCGGGGTATAGGTCGCCTTCGTAGTGCATCTCTTTGAAGCTTCCATCCGGATTTTTGTCGTAGTAGGGGATGGGGATGACGTAGGCGTCACAGTCGGGGTCTTCGTCAGCGGCCTGCCAGACGCTCTCTAAGGAGTCCCACATGGAGGCTTTGTAGGGGAGGAAGACGACTTCGGTATGTATTTTGATATCATTTTTGATGCTGGTCTTGATCGGGAGCAGGGACTTTTGGAGGGTTTTGTAGGTTTTGTGAGGGTTTACACTTTGGTGCTGGCGGAGGGCCTCGTAGAGTTGGTAGAGGACTTCACAATAATGTTCCAGCATAGATATTGTTACAAAGTTTTCGCCTTCTAGGTGTTCGATGGTTTCTCCAATCTGGATCGCGCTGTCTTGGCATTGAGCTAAGAGGTCTAGGGCAATGTCGAGTTTGTTGGAAGAGATAGATTTTTTGATTTCTTCGTGGGCACGGATGAGTAGGTTGAGGAAACTTTCGATTTGGGCTTTTTGTTGTTTACGCATGTTGTGTGTGTGGCCTCCCGGTAGTCCGCAGGGCAAGTTCAGAAAAACTTCCGCCTGCCCGACTCATTACTTTTTTAAATAAGGCATATTGGACATTTATTCTTAATGTGCTGAATAAATGTTGCGGAGCAACCTCCGCTTCGCTCCTTGGTACGTCACGGGTTGTGTTCCCAAGGTCTTGGCATACCCAATGCGCAGATTTTGTTCTGCCTTCTAATGCCGTGGGGATTTTTATATCAGGAACACGCGATCCAGTCCTTGCGGTAAAACCGCAGTGGTTCACTGCGATTTATCTGAATTGTGGTTCTTATGATCGGATGTTTTAGTAGATAATCTTGCCTGAGAGTCCGCGGTTTCGTGCATTTTTGGCGGTGTTTTCTTTTTCTTTTATCTGAAAGCCGCAGGTCTGACAGGTGAAGATTCCTTTTTGGCGGATGCCGATGGCTCCGCAATTGCTGCACTCGTTGCTGATGTCTTTTCCTAATACTTCCACTAGTTCAATGGATTGTTCTTGACATTTTTGTATCAAGCGTCTGCGGATATAGCCTCGCTGCCACATGGTGACGGAATGGTTGATGGTCCGGTTGACACCATTTGCTTTTGGTTTGGGCAGTTTTACCATATAGATGGTGCTGGGCTTTTCTGTCTGCAGGAACCGATTGAGTTCTTGGTTCATGTAGTTGTGCAATTGTTCCAGTTTTCGCTTTTTCTGAGTGTTGTATTTTTTCCGCCCTGGATTGTTGTCCCGATTGCGACGATACCTCCTGGTCTGAAGACGTATCCAGTCGGCGTATTCCATCTCATATTGGCCTAATTTATCTCCGTAGTCATGTCCTTGATCAGTGGTCAGCATGGTGTACATGCCAATGGAAATTCCCACTTGATTCTGGTAATCCTCATGACTTTTAATGGTCACATCAATGGGAACTTTGATTTCCAGTCCGCCCCGCTCCGGGTACAATTTGATATAGAGCTGGCGGTTGTACTGGTTGTGATCTGTCAATGCCACAAAGATACGCTTTCGCTTTTCTTTGATGGAGATGTAGATGCCGTGATCTTTGTATCGATAAGCCCGCTCGGAGATGGAAAATCCGTCTGCTGTCTCAGTGTGCTGCCGGACGTGATATTTTCTTACTTGTCGGCACAAATAACGATGCATCTTCTCGGTGTCCACTTGTGCTGCCAATGCTTCATAGGTCTTTTGGATCTTGGATGGCAGTGTCATGGGCTTTTGGTTCAGTACCGCTTCAAAGGCGTTGCTGACTTTTAGAAGGAATCGCAGATAGTGCTTTTCTTCCGGGGAAAAATTTTCATTTTTTCGGATTAGCTCCTGCACTTTTGTCTTGGTCCTGGCCCATTGGCTCTTGATATCTCCTAATGCGTCGAAAAGAGCAAGGTAAAAATACACTGAAGGCATCTGAAGTTCTTCTCTAAGTCCGCTTTTTGTCATCTCATTCTGGATGGTATAGCCTGGATACAACTTGGGCAGGCTGCTGATTCCTCCATAGCGGAGATAGACATAATTTTTGACCTCCCGGTAATCCCGCGCAATCTCCTGGAGTTTTTCCATCTGTTCTGCGGATATTGGCTCTCGATTGTATTGATGGATGGTCTTACAGATCTTGTCTGGCGGCATAATCACTTCCTTTGATGTCAGGCCTTTGAAACGTACCAAAAAGTATACCTTTTGGTACACCCCCGCTTATCCTGAATTTGCCAGAAGAAATGACCCAAAATGATTGATTTTTATAAAAAACTGTGCTAAAATGCTACAAGGTCATGTTAAAAAGACAGTATTTCAAAAAGTATACTTTTTGGTATAGTAAAAGCCCCCGAAGGTATCTCACTACCTTCGAGGGCTTTTTTGATCATTTATTTTTACTACTTATCTCCAATACTCCATTACTTGTTCTCTTGGTATTTCCGCATACTCTTTTATTCTATTATATCTTGATATCCTGTTTCCTGCAATCAAATTTCAAAATCAATAGGGACGCAAACAGGCAGAGCCGACTCTTATCTTTCTGTCAGCTCTGCCTGTTATCTGTTTTTTATGTTAACAATTATTTCTTCTTACTCACCCACACAAAATCATGCCCCTGGATCACAGGATTTTTTAGTTCCACTTGATCTCCTGTTATCAGGTTTTCATAGGTGCCGGGTTCTTCCATCCATGCGGTCTTTGCTTCGTCGGAGAAATTGAAGATTCCGATAAAGCGTTCTTTGTCATTTTCTCTTAGGATGCACAGGATTGCATTGTCTTTGACATCATAGGTATAGACGGCTGCATCGCTTTGAAAGACTTCTCTGCTTTTGCGGATCTGTTCTAGTCTGGCAAGGCCGCTAAAGACTCGCTCCTGTAGTGTCCCTTTTTCGGTATGCTTTGCTGCTAAATCCCACTGGAATCTGCCCCGGTGGAGGTAGCGGGAATCTTCTCGTTTGGCCGGATCTTCTTTGTAAGAAGGATCGTTAAGCTGCCCTACTTCATCGCCGCTGTACAGCATAGGAATCCCGGACTGCGTCAGCATATAGGCATGCAGCATCAGATCCTGTGTGATCGCTGCAGACAGTGCCGTCTCATCCTGTTCTGACAGCGCACGCTCCACACCGCACATAGAAGCCGTTGTCCCGCAGAATCTTGCATCCTGCGTGACCGGATCATCATTGTACAGCTCTCCTCTGCTTACACTGCCTGCATGTTTCCCGGTAAAATAGGCATTGAGGAAACGCTTGTGTTCTACCTCATGCATCCCATAGCCTTCCAGCGTCGCATAGTCTAATCCCCAGCCAATATCATCATGGCAGCGCAGATAATTCAAGAAGAGATAGTCCTTAGGCAGACCATTGACAATATCCATCTGTTTTTTCAAGAGCCGCACATCCCTTGTAGCCACACTGTGCCAGGTAGTCGCCATAGTGGTTACATTATATAACATATGGCACTCCGGTTTCTCCACCGTACCAAAATACGGCACCACTTTCTCCGGTTCCATCACAACCTCACCCAAAAGCAGCACACTCGGACACACAATCTCACAGATCATGCGCATCATACGCACAATCGTATGTACCTGCGGAAGATTTCTGCACTGCGTCCCCAGTTCCTTCCAGATATAAGGAACCGCATCAATCCTAATAATATCCATACCCTGATTAGCCAGATAGAGGAAATTATACATCATCTCATTAAACACCCGCGGATTGCGGTAATTCAAATCCCACTGATACGGATAAAATGTAGTCATCACATAATACCCCATCTTATCCAGATAAGTAAAATTCCCAGGCGCCGTAGTCGGAAATACCTGCGGCACCGTCCGGTCATATTCCTGTGGAATCGAAGGATTATCATAGAAGAAATAACGACTCATATACTCTCCGTCGCCCTCTCTCGCCTTCTTCGCCCACGCATGATCCTCCGAAGTATGATTCATCACAAAATCCATACAAAGGTTGATCCCCTTCTTATGACAAGCCCTCGCCAGATCCTTAAGATCCCCCATCGTCCCAAGCTCTGGTTGTATCCTCCGAAAATCCGCCACCGCATATCCACCATCCGAGCGCCCCTTCGGCGACTCCAAAAACGGCATAAGGTGAATACAATTCACATTACAAGAAGACAGATAAGGAAGCTTCGCCTTCACCCCCTTCAGATTCCCGGCAAAATTGTCAATATACAACATCATGCCCAGCATATCATTCCCCCGAAACCACTTCGGATCCTGCTCCCGCTCCCCATCCATCTTCACCAAGTCCGCATCCCTGTTCACCGCAAATTCCCTCATCCGCTCACACAGCTCCGCGAACATATCCCCATTGTCATACAACTCCATATACAGCCATCTCAACTCATCATGATGCCTAGAAAGCCTCTCTACAAATCTCTCTTCCCTCTTCATCTACCCAATTCCTCCTCATCTCTTTTATCCCCTCCCCTACTCGTTAGCGTACTAATCCAACACCCAGGAGCTGTCAAAAGACCAGGCTTGGGGGACTTGCGTCAAATGTGCTGTGTAGATTGGAGCGGACAGTCGGTAAAATTTGTATGAGCCAGGCGGACACGTCCACGTGTACGACTGGAACATACAAACTTTACCGACTGTCCGATACACTCTATGCAGACATTGACCAAGCCCCCCAAGCCTGGTCTTTTAACAGCTCCGTCGCCTGTCGTCTATCGCCTGCCACCTACTCCACACGCCTAAAATACATCTGATACGCCCGATACTCCCCCATCTGCTCCGGCAGCGGCACTCCCACTTCCATCAGCGCATCCGACGCATACACCTTTTTCGTATCCATCTCCTGATACAAGCACCCTGAAGAAAGCCCTTTCATCCGCACATACGTCACCGGCATATTTCCGTGGATCTCCTGCATAACCGCACTCAGAAGCACTTCTGACCCATCCTCCGAGACAAATTCCCACGCTCCCACAAGCTCTTTATTCGGATTTGTCAACCGATAATACAACCCATCCAGTATCAATCCCGCATACTGCTTGTATTCCCGGATCTGCTCTTTGATCTGTTCCTTTTCAAAATCCATCAGGCTTCCCAGATTCAGCTCATATCCAAACGTCCCGGACATAGCCACCACCGCCCTGGTACGTAGCGGCGTCACACGCCCGGTCTGGTGATTGGGTACCGCTGAGACATGCGAGCCAACCGCCGACGCCGGATACCCAAAAGAAGTACCATACTGGATCTGAAGCCTGTCAATCGCATCCGTATTGTCACTGCACCAGATCTGCGGCGTATAATAGAGCATCCCGGCATCAAAGCGCCCGCCCCCGCCGCTGCATCCCTCCAGCAACACATCCGGATATCTCTGACAAATCCGCTCCAGAAAGTCATAGAGTCCCAATACATAATCATGACTCACCCGTCCCTGATCCACCGTCTGTCTGGAAAAGCAGTCCGAAAGGCTTCGATTCATATCCCATTTGATATATTTGATCTTGCCCTGGTCTAATACGGCGCATATTTTCTCAAAAATATAGTCTACAACCTCTTTTCTGGAAAAGTCAAGCACAAGCTGGTTGCGCGCCCGCACCGGATTGCGGCCTGGCACAGACAGTATCCAGTCCGGATGTTCCCGATACAACTGGCTATCCTCATTAATACATTCTGGTTCGATCCAGATGCCAAATTTTAATCCAAGACCTCGAATCCGCTCAATTAGACTGCCAAGTGATTCTCCTAACTTCTCCTCATTGACGAACCAGTCTCCAAGACCACTGTTGTCATCATCTCTTTTTCCAAACCATCCATCATCCATCACCAGCATCTCAACGCCTAAGTCTGCCGCCTGCTTCGCTAATTGGTAGATCGACTCTCCATTAAATTCAAAATAAGAAGCCTCCCAGCTATTTAAAAGTACCGGGCGGATACCATCTCTGTATTTCCCCCGGCATACATGTCTTCTAAGACACTGGTGCAGATTCTGAGACAGCCTTGCAAGTCCCATGCTGCTGTAGGTCAAAATCACCTCCGGCACATAAAAGCTCTCTTTTGGCTCCAGAGGATACGAGAAAAGTTCATCTGACAGTCCCAAAAGAACGCGGGTCTGTCCAAACTGGTCTTTTGCCGCTTCTCCTTTAAAATTGCCGCTGTACATAAAAGACATCGCATAACAGCTTCCGGCATCTTCATTGGTCTCATGTTCTGCAAGTATCATCATGGGATTATACTGATGGCTGGAAGTTCCTCTTCGGCTCCCGATTATCTGTGCTGTATGTTTTATTTCCATACGCTGATAGTTTCTCTCCATGGCATGACGGCCATGGAAGCTCAAAAGATCATAATCTCCCGACAGCCAGTCCAGACAAGCTGCCTGCGCTTTCTCAAGATAGATCTTTCCATCTCCTAGATTCTGTATCACTGCACTTCTGGTGATGATATTCTGTTCTGGAAGCACGCCATACAACAGGGTAATCTGTACCTTGCTCACCGGATCTTCTAATATCACTTTCAGCGTCTGTGCTTCCTCTTGTGTCCCATAGACTGCCGGAAGTCCTGGGATCTGATATTTTCCATCTAAAATCTGATAATCTTTATAACGGAAATCTGACTCATACGAGCCGTCGGTATGCCGGATCACGATTGCCAGACTGCGGTAATCTCCGCTTCCCTGAAAGGGCAGTTCCTGCGGCAGCGCATCCAGAGAATACGTCCGATCCATTCCCACATCATACGGATTTCCAGAAAATCCGCGGTCTGCATAGTGCAGAAGATAATCCATACACCCATTGGTCTTACGCCCATAGTAGAGATGCAAAAGATATCCATACTCATCTACTTTCATCTGATAAGTCGTATCCTTGGTATGTAAGGTAAAGGTTTTGTCTTTTTCTGTAAATACAATACTCATGTTGTATCCTTTCCTTTCTCCATGTTTCAGATATGGGTATAAAAAGGCCTGTACGGGTATCAGATAAAATCCAATACCCGTTCATGGCTGTCTTGATGATGTTCTATATTATTTTACCGCGCCGTTTACAACGCCATTTAATATCTGCTTCTGACAGATGATATAGAAGATCAAAAGCGGCAAAAGTGCCAGCAGATAAGAGGCAAATGCCAGGTTGTAATTTGTACCAAACTGCGTCTGGAAGGACATCTGTGCCAGAGGCAAAGTATTCAGTCCGCTTCCTGACATGATAACCAGGGGCGTCATAACGTCATTCCATACACTCAGTGCGGTGATTACTGCAACAGTTGCATGCATGGGTTTCATAATCGGGAAGATAATCTTCCAGTAAGTTGTCCAGGTAGTAGCGCCGTCCACTCTGGCTGCTTCTTCCAGAGCAATCGGGATATTTACCAGATATCCGGAATACAGCATCAAGTTCATCGGCATATAGAATACCACATAACAGATAATAACGCCAACAATATTTGCGATTCCCCACTGTGCGGTTTGTTTTACCAGAGGCATCATCAGGATCGCAAACGGTACAAACATACCACTAACGATGTACAAGTACGCCAAGTTGTACCATTTATTCTTTGCTTTGTTTCTTCCGATGGCATATCCCACCATAGAGTGAAGGATAATGGAAAGCGCCACGGTAACACCCGTAATCAGAAGACTGTTTCTAAGAGAATTCCAGAAATCTGTTACCCGCATCGCCTCGGCAAAGTTGGAAAAACTCCAGGTCTTTGGCAGGGAGAGAATCCCGGCAATGCTGTTGGTCATCTCAGACGGCTGTTTAAAAGCAATCACAATGGTCATATACAATGGAAAAATAATCGTTATCAATCCGCAGATTAACAGGATCGTAACAGGCATATTATATCTTTCTTTTACTTTCAGATCATTCATTATAACTGCTCCTCCTT
>CAJUGG010000106.1 GCA_910585995.1 uncultured Lachnospiraceae bacterium | reverse complement strand
CATTTCCAAAACCCAAAATAGTAACTCATCAGCAAACCTATCATCATAAATAAAAAAGCCCCAGATCCCCCACTCTGAAGCTTTTCCTCATACAATCTAAAACACTCCATTTCTTTTACTCGTAAACCTTATCCCTCCTTTCCATGTTCCTCCACATCTTTATGAAAAAATGCATACACCTGCTCTGCCACCTTCTCATTTATCCCTGGCACCTTTGCAATCTCCTCTTCGCTCGCCCGCTTTATCTCCTCTAACGTCTGAAATCCCTTCATCAGCGCTTTTCTCCTCACTGGCCCAACCCCAGGAATTTCATCCAGAATCGAATGCACCTGCTCCTTACTGCGAAGCGAGCGATGATATTCAATGGCAAATCGGTGGGCCTCATCCTGTATCCTAGTCACCAGCCGAAAGCCCTCACTGTCCCGCTCAATGGGCAATTCCACATTGTTAAAATAGATTCCCCTTGTCCGATGCCTGTCATCCTTCACCATTCCGCACACAGGCACACAGACCCCCACAGCCTCCATCACCTTACGCGCAACATTCACCTGTCCTCGTCCTCCATCCATCATCATCAAATCAGGATAATTCTCATAGTGGGACAATCTCCTCGTCAGCATCTCCTCCATACTGGCATAGTCATCTGCCCCCTGTACCCCCTTAATCCGAAATTTCCGATAATCCGACCGTTTCGGCCTGCCCTTCTCAAAGACCACCATCGAGCCAACTGTCTGAAACCCGCTAATATTAGAGATATCATACGCCTCCACCCGATCCAGTCTCTCTAGTCCCAACAACTGAGCGATCTCCTTCATCGCTCCTATTGTGCGTCCCTCCTCCCTCCGAATCCGCTCCTTATCCTGTGTCAGCACCATCTGGGCATTTTTCATAGCCAACTCCACCAGCTTCTCCTTCTCTCCCTTTTTTGGCACCCGAATATGTACCCTCTGCCCCCTTCTACCACTTAGCCACTCCTCAATAATCTCCCTCTCCCCAATCTCATACTGCATCATCAATTCCTTAGGAATATAAGGTGTCCCCGCATAAAACTGTTTTACAAAAGCCGCCAAAATCTCTTCTTTCTCATTCTCCCCCGCAATGTGCAGACAAAAATGATCTCGCCCAATCAATCTTCCATCCCGAATAAAGAAAATCTGCACCACTGCATCCTCTTCATCCATAGCCATGGCAATCACATCTTTATCCTCCATATCACTGCTAGTAATCTTCTGCTTTTGCGCAATCTTTTTCACACTCCCCAAAAGCTCCCGGTACTCAATCGCCTTTTCAAATTCCAGCGCTTCTGAAGCCCGCTGCATCTTCTCCTCCAGCTCCCCAAGCACCTCTTTATAATTCCCATTTAAAAATTCCAGTGCCCGTTTCACCGATTCCCCATATGCCTCCCTAGAAATATACCCCTGGCAAGGCGCCGGACACTGATGAATATGGTAATTCAGACAAGGCCGCTCTTTCCCCTGCATCTTAGGAAGCGCCTTACTGCAAGTCCGTATCCCATACAACTTATGAATCAAATCAATCGTGTCCTTCACCGCTCCCGCACTCGTATACGGCCCAAAATACTTTGCCTTATCCTTTACCATCTGTCTAGCCAAAATCACCCTAGGATAAGCCTCCTGCACCGTCACCTTAATAAAAGGATACGCCTTATCATCCATCAACATCGTATTATACTTTGGCCTGTGCTCCTTAATTAGATTGCACTCCAACACCAAAGCCTCCAACTCCGAATCCGTAATAATATACTCAAACCGCGCAATATGCGTCACCATCTGCTCGATCTTCACACCCTTATTTCGACTACTCTGAAAATACTGTCTCACCCGATTCTTCAAAGAAATCGCTTTCCCCACATAGATAATCGCATCCTTTTCATCATGCATCAAATAAACCCCCGGCTTCGCCGGCAACTTCCTAAGCTCCTCCTCAATATCAAAAGCCATCTCTCTTATCCCTCCTGCTCTGTCTCCCTCTCATCATACCACACTCCCCCAACTTCGCCAACCCTCCCCCAAAATCCCCTCATCCACATCCCACACTCCTCACCCCTACGCTCTCAGGAGCCGTCATACTCCCCCCAGGAGCCTACACTCCCCCGCCCTACGCTCTCAGGAGCCGCCGCACAGACAGTGTGAGAGGGTGACGACGACGCTGCTGCACAGACACCGTAAGGGGAGTGACAGAAGCCGCCCATACAGACAGCGTGAGGGGGCTTGGTCAAATAGTGCTGTGTAGATTGGAGCGGACAGTTGGTGAAGTTTGTATGAGCCAGGCGAACACGTATACGTGTACGACTGGAACATACAAACTTTGCCGACTGTCCGATACATTCTATGCAGACATTTGACCAAGCCCCCTCGCACTGTCTATATAAGGCTTCTGTCACTCCCCTTACGGTGTCTGTGCAGCAGCGGCGGTGTCCGTCACCCTCTCACACTGTCTGTGCGGCGGCTCCGTCCCCCCTCACTCCGCAAAAATCAACTCCTCCTGCTGATACTCTCCTTCCCCTTTCACTTTATGGAAGATCTCCATAAACTCTTTCCCCGTAATCGTCTCTTTCTCAATCAAAAACTCCGCAATCTTATCCAGACACTCCCGATTCTCTGACAACAACCGCTTCGCCTCCGCATAAGATTCCTTCAGTATCCGCATCACTTCACTATCCACATCTGCTGCCGTCTCATCACTACAGTTCAATACCGTTCCATTATTCAGATACATGCTCTCTTTTGATTCAAGCCCCATTAGTCCAAATTTATCTGACATCCCATACTGCGTCACCATAGCTCTTGCCAGCTTAGTCGCCTGCTGAATATCATTAGCCGCACCCGTTGTTACCGTCTCGAACACCAGTTCCTCTGCCGCGCGTCCTCCCAAATATCCAACTAGCATTGCCTCAATCTCTTTTTTCGTATTCAGATACTTTTCCTCTTCCGGCACATGCATCACATACCCAAGAGCGCCCATGGTTCTTGGAACAATCGTAATCTTCTGTACAGGCTCTGAATCCTTCTGAAGCGCACTGACAAGCGCATGACCCACTTCATGATAAGATACAATCTTGCGCTCTTCTGCACTTAAAATCCGATCCTTTTTCTCTTTGCCCATCAAGACCACTTCCACTGCCTCAAAAAGATCCTTTTGAGACACTGCCTGCCGTCCATTTTTCACAGCCAAAATCGCAGCCTCATTGATCATATTGGCCAGGTCTGATCCTACTGCACCACTCGTCGCCAGTGCAATGCCTTCTAGATCCACCGTCTCATCTAGCCGCACATTTTTAGCATGTACCTTTAGAACATCCACACGCCCCTTAAGATCTGGCCGTTCCACAACAATCCGTCGGTCAAATCGTCCTGGTCTGAGAAGCGCCTGATCTAAGATCTCCGGCCGGTTGGTAGCTGCCAGCACCAGACAAGCCTTATTGCTCTCAAAACCATCCATCTCTGCCAGCAGCTGATTCAGCGTCTGTTCCCGCTCATCATTGCCGCCGAGCTTGGAATCCCGGCTCTTACCGATGGCATCGATCTCATCGATAAAGATAATACACGGCGCATTTCTCTTAGCTTCATCAAACAGATCACGGACACGGGAAGCTCCCACACCCACAAACATCTCCACAAAATCCGAACCAGACAGGGAGAAAAATGGCACATGGGCCTCTCCAGCCACTGCCTTAGCCAACAAAGTCTTACCAGTGCCAGGCGGTCCCACTAACAGAGCTCCTTTGGGTAGTTTAGCGCCAATCTGTGCATAGCGTTCCGGATTATGCAAAAAATCCACCACTTCCACCAAAGACTCTTTGGCTTCCTCCTGTCCTGCCACATCTTTAAAGGTCACACCTGTCTCTTTCTCAATGTAGACCTTCGCCTTGCTCTTGCCGACCCCCATCATGCCGCCACCGCCCATGCGGCGCATCAGGTAGCCAAAAGCCACCCAGATCAGCAAAAGCGGCAGAAGACTCCAGACCACCTGCCAGACCAGCGTAGAGATCGTATCCTGAATATAAGGTGTAATCTCCACTCCCTTTTCCTTCAGCATGGGAAGCAACTCTTCATCATCCATCTTCCCGGTGTAGTACGTCATCTCCACATTTTCCAAAGGCTGAGTCTTTGGCGTAATCTTCCAGGTAAGACCTGTATCCTCCACCTTCTCGACCTTGTCTTCTTCCAACATCTCAATAAAAGCATCATATGTGATTTCTTTCGTGCTCGCATCCTTCACCATATTCTGTATGAAGCTCAGCACCAAAAAGCTGACCAGCATAAAGACCAGAAAGACAATAATATTCTGTCGATTCTTGGGCGCTTTATGACTGTTATCTCCATTTCTGTCTGGAGTATTATTATTACTCATCTCTTTCCTCCTTGCGCGTAGCACTTCCTATTATAGTGAACCTTCATTTTAAAATCAATACACCTTCTGAGAAATTTTGT
>CAJUGG010000105.1 GCA_910585995.1 uncultured Lachnospiraceae bacterium | reverse complement strand
GTATCCACAACACTGAATACTTACTCCCATCTGTTTCCGCACAAACAGCAGGAACTTGTCAGCAATCTGGAACAGCTTGCGGCAACCGTTGGTGTTGCACCGACACCGGAGCCGCCAACGAGTAACCCTTTACTTGAAACTATGGGAATTTCCTATGATGATGGCACGTTTGACAGTTTAGCTACTTCGGATACAGTATACGCCAATACAGGACTTCCATACGGACCGGCGCCACTGCCAAAGGAAACAGCACCGGGAAAAGTTATCCCTATGCCCCAAAGAAAAATTATTTAATTTTCCAAATATTGTTTGGAAAATGCAAGCTACAATAAAATGATGCGGAACAGAGTAGTTGCGTTTAGTAGCAAAATAGTAGCAGTATAAAAAGAAAAGCCCGGGAACGCCCTGTTTATAAGGCTTCCCAGACTTGTAGCGACTATTCGAACTCAATCGTCCCCGGCGGCTTAGAGGTTAGGTCATACAATACCCGATTGACGCCTTTTACTTCATTGATGATCCTGCTTGTCACTTTGAGGAGCACTTCGTAGGGGAGTTCTGCGCACTCGGCGGTCATGAAGTCGTTAGTGTTGACGGCCCGCAGAGCTACGGCGTAATCGTAGGTGCGGAAGTCGCCCATGACGCCCACCGAACGCATGTTTGTTAGGCCTGCAAAATATTGGCCCAGTCCTTTGTCCAGTCCGGCTTTGGTGATCTCTTCCCGATAGATGTAGTCGGCGTCTTGTACGATCCGTACTTTTTCTTCTGTTACTTCACCGATGATACGTATGCCAAGGCCAGGGCCTGGGAATGGCTGGCGGTAGACAAGATATTCGGGGATGCCAAGTTCTAATCCGGCTTTTCGGACTTCGTCTTTGAATAGCATCCGCAGAGGTTCGATGATCTCTTTGAAGTCTACCACGTCCGGAAGACCGCCTACGTTGTGGTGGGACTTGATCACGGCGGATTTGCCGAGTCCGGATTCGATCACGTCGGGATAGATGGTGCCTTGTACGAGAAAATCTACAGCACCGATCTTCTTTGCCTCTTCTTCAAAGACCCGGATAAATTCTTCACCGATGATCTTCCTCTTGGTCTCTGGGTCGGTGACTCCTTTTAGCTTGTCATAATATCGTTGTTGTGCGTTGACCCGGATAAAGTTTAATTCATAAGGACCTTGGGGGCCAAATACGGCTTCTACTTCATCGCCTTCATTTTTTCTGAGAAGTCCATGGTCTACAAATACGCAGGTGAGCTGCTTGCCGATGGCTTTAGAGAGCAGGACTGCTGCTACTGAAGAGTCTACGCCGCCTGACAGTGCACAGAGAACTTTTCCATCGCCTATCTTTTCTCTGAGCTGATGGATGGTCTCCTCCACAAAAGACCCCATCTGCCAGTCACCTGTGCATCTACACACATCATATACAAAGTTTCTAAGTATCTTCTGTCCTTCTTTGGTGTGCATCACTTCCGGATGAAACTGCGTAGCATAGAGTTTTCTCTCTTTACATTCCATCGCCGCCACCGGACAGACCGGGGTATGGGCTGTCACACGAAATCCTTCCGGAGCCTGTGCGATATAGTCGGTATGGCTCATCCATGCCACAGTGGTCTCTTCCACATCCTGAAACAAAACGGAAGTCTGATCCACCTGCACCTGAGTATGTCCGTATTCACTGATGGGAGCAGTCTCTACGGTTCCTCCTAAACTGTATGCCATCAACTGTGAACCATAGCAGATCCCCAGGATTGGAATATCCAGATCAAAGATCTCTTTTTGATAATGGGGCGATGCCTCATCGTAGACACTGTTAGGCCCGCCGGTGAAGATGATGCCCTTGGGGTTCATCTCTTTTATCTTCTGAAGGCTTAACGTATATGGGTGCACTTCACAATATACATTACATTCTCTGACTCTGCGCGCGATCAACTGATTATATTGCCCGCCAAAGTCCAGTACGACAACCATTTCTCTTGCCAAACCATTTTCCTCCTCGTTGTATTTGAAAACATTATACGTTATGCCTTATATCTTGGCAAGCACAAAGAGAAGAAAATCGGCGATAAGCTTTTCTTATGCAACTGCGGTCTTTTTTACCTGAAGGAGCGCAGCCGCCACAGACGGTATGGATACAACGACCATAGTGATCAGAGCTTCTGCCAGCAAAAAGCTATAATTATATACGATGGGATATACGCTCTCTAAGGATGGTGGAAAATTGTCCGGCATATAGCTCATCCAGTAGAGATAGCCTCCCAGCGCATGAAAAGCCCCTCTCGCCAGCACTGCCGCAAGATAACCTTTGAGCAGTCCTTTGGAACTTTTGGCAAAGAAACCTGCAACGCCAAGAGCGGCAAAGGCCAGGATATAATCACAGCAGACCTGGAAAAAGGAAAGCACATAAGGTTCCTGGATAAACTGCAGGATTCCATAGGCCAGGCCTACGAGCACGCCTGCCCTTACGCCATACCAGTTGGCCACCAGCACGATAAAGAGCATACTGCACAGCGTCACGCTTCCACCCCATGGCATCTTGATGATCTTAATATAAGAAGTCGCAAAGGCAAGGGCAATCGCCGTGGCACAGAACACTAACTGTTTGGTGGACATCTTATTTTTCTCAGAATTTTTTCCGGCAAAAAAGATTGCCAGTAAAAACAACGCGATTCCTGCTCCCACACATACCAGATACCCTGCAGTTGTCAGACTGCCCTCAGCAGTCACTAAAAATGAAAACATAAAAGAACCTCCTTTATCTTCGGCAGAAGACAAAGGAGTTCTGAAAATATCTGTAACACATCCCTACGTTGGCATTATCCAAATCAGGTTAATAGGTCTGGGCAGTATCAGCCCACTCTCAGCCTGCTTACGTGCAAGCTCCCTTGTCATCTATCCTATGTATTTTTATAAGAGTTATAATAAACATACTTATGGATTCTGTCAAGTAAAATATGGCTACACTTGATGTTGCTGCAAATATTTTTCTCTCGTTGCAAGCCCCCCGCGGATATGTCTTTCCGATTTATTTACATCCAGCACCTTCCTTGCCTCGGATGCCAGATGAGGGTTGATATAGAGAAGCCGTTCCGCCACATCTTTATGAACCGTTGATTTGCTAACCCCGAAACTCTGAGCCGTCTGGCGAACCGTTGCATTGTTTTGAATAATATAATTTGCGATTCTGACGGCTCTCTCTGAAATATAATCCTTCAACGAAAATCCCCTGAAATGAACTGTTTTTACAATCTATGCAGAGATTCGTTTCAATATGTTTCCTGCTTTTAGGGGATCATCCATGTTTTACAAAAAAGACAGCAGATTACTTTTTGTTCAATTCACCTGCCGCCTCCAGGATCTCTTTCTCAGTCAGAAATTCCTTCCCATTCTTCATAACCGCATCCACCAGTCGTTTCATCGCATCCCGATTCGCCTCAATGATGCTGACTGCCTCCGCTAACTGTTCTGATAAGATCTGGTTGATAAGCTTATTTGCCTTTTCGTTAGATCTAAGCTGTTCCTCTTTAATCACCGCCAATCCAATTTCTTCTTCATACATTCCAAACCTGCACACCATATTTGTGGCAATGTCTGTCGCATCCTTCAGATCACTTGCAACACCATGTGTCAGACCATACCGAAATACCATCTCGGCCGCCCTGCCGCCTAGTAAAAAACAGATCCGCTCCAGATAATATTCTTTGGCCGAGTCGCTTTCCCCTGTTTCAGACAGCACATATCCTCCATGATTCCCTCTTGCCACGATGCTCATATAAGCCGGCGGCCTGCTATAGTACAGACTGATCAAAGCATGTCCTGCCTCGTGATACGCAGTACATTCTTTCTTCTTGGGGGAACTGTCAACCCTTCCTTCACCCATAATGCATTTTTCAAACGCCTCATCAAACAAGTCGTCATCAATGATCCGGCCTGACCGAATCCCCTCCCGCAGAGCGGCCTCGACGACCTGTTCCAGTTTTGCCGGGCTTATTCCCTCAGACCTGACGACAATGCTCTGTATTTTATCTTCTGAGACAGCAAACATCTCGCTCTGCTTCTTGATATGTCTTTCCAGCAGCCACCTTCTCCCTGTTCTGTCCAGGCCACCCATCTCGAATGACCTGTCAAAACGGCGATGGAGCGCGGGGTCAATTTTATCTCCGTGATTTGTAGCTGCCATAACAAATACCGGTTTATTGTCCGTTTTTTTAAACCCGTCCATCTCGACTAATAACGCGTTCAGGACCGGATTGGGCTGATTGGAAAATTCTCGGCTCATACCTATAGCGTCAATTTCATCAATGAACAGGATTGCCGGCGCATATTTTCTCGCAACACGAAATTCATCCTCTACCTTCTGAGGGCCTCCATTGTACAGCTCGCTTGCGCTGACGGACAGGAAATTCACTGCAGATTCCGATGCCACAATCTTAGCCAGAGAAGTCTTTCCGGTTCCCGCAGGACCATATAGCAAAACCCCTCTTGGCTTCACGCCTTTTTTATTATATTTCTTGGGATTCTGCAGATAATGAATGAAAAACTCAAGTTCCTGTTTGAGATCCTCCGACACATAGATATCATCCCAGCTTTTATCCGGGCGCAGGTCATCGGACAGCATCGAAGATTTATCCTCGGACTCCACTGCCGTCTCAAGCTTAAAATCGCAGAAAATGATACTTCCGACATTGGTTTTCTCATCCAATTCTTTTTTTGTATGATACGTCAAAACCTGATGCCGTATGGTCAATGTCTCCATTGCCGTCTGGCAGCATACATCCATGTAGGCCTGATCCAGCTGACTTCTAAAATATTTACTCTCGATAAATCCTCCGGCCCCTTTTTTCATAAGAGTATTTTTTTCTTTTTCCGTAAAGTCATATCCATGACTTCCATCCAGGATATACACCGGGACTTCTTTATCTTCCTCCCGAAGTTTTAAAAAAGCATCCCGTCCGATCGTTCTGGCATCCGCAACATTCAGCACGTTTTTTACAGGTTCAAGACCATACAGGTAATCGATCACCGCAAAAAGAACATTTTCTCTATAGATCATCTTCATAAACTCTTTAATATCTATGGTATTCTTCACGCGTACATGGTTGCTTTTTATCCTGCCGACCGGCTCATATTTCACAGTTCCAAAGACGGGAATTACGCAATCCCTTTCCCCGAAGTACAAGTCTTTGATTTCCTCTGTGGCGTCTTCAAAATTGCATTTCCACTCGATTCTTCTTCCCTCATCGTTTTCCTCCAGTCTCTGCTTATCCTCCAGCAGTCCCAAAAACTTACGTAGTTCCCTGTCAATAAGCTTGCCTGCTGTTTTGGAAGCATTCCTGGCATCCGCACTTCCCCCCATGGAATACAATACGGTTCTGGCCAGGTACTCCTTTCCCTGACTCAGCTCATAGCCATATTTGTTCTTTAATTTTTTAAAGCAATTTTCTATATCCTTCTCCACCAGCTTAAAAGTTGTATCTGCCTTTAAGTGGTTCAGCATGATGACCGTATGAGAAGACATCCTCGAAAGGATCTCCGGAGGGAAATACGGCCGCTGCGTCTCTGAATCTATATCCTTCTCCAGCGCGTCTATCAGCACCCGCTCCGAAAGCATCGTAAGATTTTCATTTCGTGCATCCAGATAAAGCTGTCTGCCTGCATTGGTGGTAAAAAATATGATGGCGTTTTCAAACGATACATCCCGTTGATTGTGTTTATCCTCGCAGATCCCGTCATCTAAGATCTGTAAAAACATTCGTATAACCGTAATGTGCGCTTTTTCTATCTCATCGAACAAAAGTACACATCTGGGTTTTTTAGCCACAAACTCAGTGAGTATGCCGGGTTCTGAATTTTTCCAGGTGGGGGCAAAGCCGACAAATTCCTCTATGCTTTCCTTGCCGGAATATCCGGACATATCAAAACGCTTAAAAGGAAGTCCCAGCCTGTTGGCAAACAACTGCGCCATAAAAGTCTTTCCGACACCCGGAGGTCCTGCCAAAAGATATGCGCCTCTTGGCCCTCTCTTTTTCAGCGCCAACAGGGCGTTTAATTCCGTATTAAAATACGCTTCGCTCAGCTTCTCAACCGCTGTATCCTGTCCGCGGATCTGTTGTTTTAATTCCGTTTCTATGGCTTCCGCCTGCATAAAAATCTGCCGAATGGAAGCTTCCTCCTCTGCTTTTTGCATGTTTGATAATCTCGGCTTGGGATATGCATACAGCATCTCCCTCACAAACTCTGATACATAAAACGTATCATATCCAAGAGAGTTGTCCGACTTTTCGTGACGGTAAATGCAGGTCAGCCTGTTTAGATTCACATCCGCGAGACATTTTACCAACTTTTTTCTGAGCTTTTCCGCCGCGGCTGCCTTGACGCTGTCTCCCGCTTCCTGATCTTTCAGAATACCGATATACTGTGCCATATCCTGCGCCGTCTTCCAGTATCCATCCGGCACACCGAGCGTATTTCTGTTGTCAGAGAGCCACTTGCCGTACTCTTCATCAATGTCCTTGGTATCCTCTTCTTCTGCCCTGCCCTTACCAGAAAAAAGCTCCGGATTGCCAGCTTCAGACTCATCCCCAAAGGGCAGATAGCCCTCTTCCTCCCAGCACGTATCCTCCAGACAGTCGGCGCTTTCCCCCAGATATACCAGATCTCCCAGATATTCCTGTGCTTCTTTCAGGGCATGCCGCAGGCTGCCGGGCACATCTTCTGCCTCATGCTCAAGCTCACTCCGATATTCAAAACGGCGGAATTTTGAATTGGGATACTTGTTTGTCTGCTCAGAGCATTTCAGCCATTCATGAAAGATCCCCGTTTTTCTTCCGCATTTTACCGCGTAAATCATCTTTTTCATTATCTAATCCCTTAATTTCATGTTTCGTATATATCGTTTCTTTGCGTATTTGTCCAAAAACGCTTCATATTTCTCCGTTGAAATCTCTTTGAGCATCCGAAGCGGCTCCTGAAACTCTTCCTTATTGTAATCCCCGCTGCGAAGCAATGGTTTGCTGATCCCATACTCATCCTTTAGCATCTGATCCACTGCATCTACATAAAGATTCGTAAGATAATAGGCGATGACAGATGCACAGGCGACTGCCATCACTTTAGAGTCTGCCTTTGTGACAATCACCGCCTGTTCTGTCGGTATATCAATCTCTTTTAGGATTCTGTCATGATGCTTTCCATCCTGAAAGTCATCCACGACCACATAATTATATGGCACAGTGCCCGCGAGTGCCTGCACCACCACCTTATGCTCATGTCTTTGCAGATCAAAAAGATTGCCAGGTTTAAAGTCTTTATTGAATGTATTATTTAACAGTGCACTTGCCGCGAATGTCGCATAATCGGTACGTATGACTTTCCCCTCTTTGCCTTCAAAATCCTTATAAGAGGTAAATCCTGTTAGCTTCCTGGCTATGGGGTAAAATTCTTCTTTCGCCTTCTCAAATTTTTTATTCTCGCTGTATTTCTTGGAATCTGTCACTCCGATCTCGATCAGTTTCTCTATACCTTCTGGTGTTACATAGGCTGCAACTGTGATCAGCGGTCTGAAAATCTCTCCTTTCCCGGTTTCATCGCTTCCTATGATACATTTCTTAAAATTCAGCTCCTCAAGAAAAATTTCGTTTCCATTGGCTGCTGTTACCGTTCCATTGGTATACTGCCTGCGCAGTTCATCCGTATTCTGCATGATTTATTCCTCCTCTTTATGCAATAATCTTTGTCAGCGGGAAAGATGGCCCAGCACCTCTTTAAAGTTGAACTCAAGGTCATTCAGGCGGTTATACCATACACTTCCTAATATGTTGGGAATCCTGTAGTTCAGAGAAGAACAGACGATGACTGGTATATCTGTCTTTTCTTTTTCCATTCGTTCTATTAGTTTGAATCCCGCCTCCTCGTCTACAGGTTCTCCCTCATTTAACGGATATTGCATATCTGTCACGATCAAATCTATCTGTTCCTCACTATGGTATATCTGTTCCCATAATTTTTCCTGACTTCTGACTACTATAATATTTCTTATACCATTAAATTCCAACGCTTTTCGTATATCATTTCCTTTTATCACATCATCATCCACAATGGCCGCTTTTATTTTCGATAAATCCATCAAAATCATCCTCCATGCCTTACGAAAAAGACAGGTCCTCTTGATCCATCGTCTCAAAATATTGTTCTAATTCCTGGTCATAGAGTTCCAGTGCCTTCAGAATCCTCGCTTCAGCCTCTTGATTCCCGGTCTTTTCATATAATTTTTCAGCGGCGCCGAAGAGTACGTCATTTTCTTCGGTACAGGCAGTTCCTTCTGGGATAAACCGCTCCACCAGCTGTTCGGCTCCCGCATCATCCTCCACTCCCATCCGGGCGTAGATCAGAGCGGCTGCCGCATACGGATTGTCCTCTTCTTCCTGAAACCATCGTTCCCCATATGCATGTGCCTCTTGATATTTCTCCTGACCCTGCAAGGCAATCATCACATGAAATCTAAGATCGGTCGGACTGTATTCTTCCCACTGAAACATGGCAATCAGCTCTTCACATACTTTCTGAAGCTTCTTATGTTCCTGTAAGGTATCGAGCATCTCCTGATAGTCCAAAACCCAGTCTTCTACTTGATATTTCAAATCGTTGCCTTCATCAATCTCATACAATTCTCTGACATATGCCGGATTCGCTTCTCTCTCTGCTGCGATTACTTCTTTTAAGACCTGATAAGCCTGATCCCAGACAGTCAGATGAATCTTACCTGCCGCCATATCGTCGTAACATTTTTGCGACGCTTCTGAAAATCTTTTCCACTGTTTATTCACCTGTTTTTCCCCCTTATGATTTTTGTGCATAGGCAAGCGCTTCTTCGTAATAAGTCTTTGTCCGTTCATCAAAACATACCATCTGTACTTCTTCTAACTCTGGATGTTCTTTACAAAACGCCAGTATCGTGTTCACAGCGATCACAGAGGCTTTCTCCAATGGAAAATGATAGATTCCGGTACTGATGGAGGGAAAGGCTATGGTCTTACAGCCGTTTTCTACAGCGAGTTTTAAGCAGTTTTCATAGCAGCTTTTCAGCAGGGCTTCTTCATCTTTCCTGCCTCCATTCCAGACAGGGCCTGGGGTATGGATGATATATCGGGCCGGGAGGTTATAGCCTCCGGTGATCTTGGCTTGTCCGGTCTTGCAGCCGTGTAGCATCCTACACTCAGCTAAGAGCTTGGGGCCTGCTGCCCGATGGATCGCCCCATCTACGCCCCCTCCGCCTAGAAGACTGGTGTTGGCTGCGTTGACGATGGCGTCAACGGATATTTTTGTGATATCACCTGATACGATCTTTAACATCCTTTTATCCCCCTGTTTGGTCTTTTATTGAGATTATACTATGCTGCCGCTGATTCTACAAGGTGTGAGGGGGAAATGGGTTTGAGAAAATTGGGAGGGACGGATTTGCAAGGGACGGATTTGCAAGGGACGGATTTGCAAGGGACGGATTTGCAGCGGAAGCGGACTCCCGGCCATGGTTCAATGTCTGCATAGAGTGTATCGGACAGTCCATGGCCTTTGTATGCTCCAGCCGGACACGTAAACGTGTTCGTCTGGCTCATACAAAGACCATGAACTGTCCGCTCCAATCTACACAGCACGATTGAACCATGACCGGAAGCCCGCTTCCGCTGCAAATCCTGGGCTTGGGTGACGTTTTATCCATTTCCTTAGATATATTTGAAATGATTTTATTGAATAGTTTTACAAAATAATTTTATAGTTTTAGGCTTAGGTGGAGGGTCAGGGTTTTTCCGGTGGATGGTTTGGTGGAGAGGATGTTTTGGTAGCGGTAAACGCTCAGCACCAAACCAAGCAGGATGTAGGATACGATGATTCCGCTTCCGCCGGAAGAGAAGAAGGGGAGGGTGGCAGAGGCGGTGGGGAGGAGGCCTAAGTTCATGCTGATACTGATTCCGGTCTGGAATAGATAGACGACACCGCAGCTACATCCTAAGATCATACCCAGTTGGTTTTTTTGTCCGAGGGATACCCGGAAGATTTTGATGATCAGGAAGAGAAACAGGGCGACTACGAGGATGCCCGCCAGGATTCCGTAGGCGGAGATCAGGCTGACAAAGATGTAGTCGTTGTTAAAGCCTGGAAGTTTGCCGATCTCGGTGATATGCTCTGCATTGCCTCCGATGAGCTGGCTGTTGGCTAAAAAGTTTCTCATCTGGATCGCCAGATAATTATTATCGGGGGAATTGTTTAAAAATGCCTGGATTCTGTGCAGTTGGTAGGTGGCAAGTACTTTTAGCATAATGGCACTGAGCACGATCCATATGGGAGCAGTAAATAATACTACCAGGATCAGCAGCTTTTTTCTGCCGATGCCATACCAGCCCTGATAAATGGCTATTCCCAGCAGAGTGATCAGGGCGCACCACAGGACAACGCTCTGCGAAAATGAGGGCATATGAAAGGTAAAATAGACCGGCACTACAGCCCACAGTATTAATTTCATAATCCCTTTATATCCCTCTCCCCGATACGTATATAAAAGGCCCCCGTAGAGCGGCACATACAGAGTGGCTAACATTGGTAAAAACAGAAAGAATGGACCCAGACGCATATAGATCTTTGCTCCATTGATCTGTATGCCAAACAAGGAACCGCCCACGAATATCAATACCATAAATGCTGCCGCCACTACTTTTGCGTGACGCGCCAGGATACTGTAATCCAGCCGATAGACTCCCAGCATCAATACATATCCCAGCACCAGATAGAAAATATGCTTCTGCAGATATGCATATCCCACGCCGTCCACGTCTTGTGTATAAGCTCCCAATATCGCATGAACCGCCACACTAAACAGGCTGATCACACCAATCAGCACCAGCAGCCCCACAGAGATCTGCGGCCTGTGAACCCCGTCCAAAGCCACTCCCGTCTCCACCGGATCTCCCATCTCCCGGACAGCCTTTTCCAGAGCCTCCTCTTCAAACATCCCCTCTTCCTCATAAGCTTTCGCCTGCTCAAGGATATGCTCCTCTAACTCCTCACTTACCATCTGTCGTGCCTGCTGGCACCGGATCTGTTCCGTCACCACAGATAAATATTCCTGCATCTTCATCCCATCACCTCCAATGCCAACACCCTGGTCACTGCCCCGGCATACTCTTTCCACTGATCTCTCTTCTCCTCCAGATGCCTTTTCCCATCTTTCGTAATCTGATAATACTTCCTGACCTTACCTAACACCTCTCTCTCATAAGATACCAGATACCTCTTATTCTCCAACCCATGCAAAAGCGGATACAAAGTCCCCGCCTTCAGTTCAAATACATTCTGCGATCTCTTCCGAAGCGTATCGATCATCTCATACCCATACATATCCTTCTCCGAAAGCAACCTCAAGATCAACATCGTCATACTTCCTGACACTAAAGCCTTATCCACTGCCATCGCGCACCTCCTTATAAAGATCATCTATATATTGTTCACCTATATAATATATCGTTTTCCTATATATGTCAAGAAAAAAAATATCCACACTCCCAACTATTTTTTCCACTTCCCCCCACATCTCATCCACCTATAGCCCACAACATAGAAGTGAACGAAGTCTTCCCTTGGCTTCCTGATCTCTGTCAGATGGCGCTGCCCTGGCCGGACTCCAGGTTTTCCCCCATAGGGTCTGGGGACTTGCACAAAGAGTGCTGTGTAGATTGGAGCGGACAGTGCACCAGTTTTGTATGAGCCAGGCGAACACGTTCTACGTGTATGACTGGAACATACAAAACTGGTGCGCTGTCCGATACATTCTATGCAGACCTTTATGCAAGTCCCCAGGCCCTATGGGGCGAAAACCAGAGTCCGGCCAGGGCAGCGCCATCTGGCAGAGATCACAGAAGCCAAGGGAAGACTTCCCATACTCCTACCCCTTCAGACAATCCAAAAACTTCTCCCCATATTTTTCATACTTCGCATCCCCCACTCCCGACACCTTCATCATCTCCTCTTTATCTTTCGGCCTCTTCACACACATATCCACCAGCGTCTTATCCGTGAACACAATATACGGCGGCACTTTCTCTTCCTTTGCAATCTGCAGCCGCAGTTCCCTAAGCCGTTCAAAAAGTTTCCACCCTTTAGAATCCAGATCCTGTGACACTGGTTTTCCCTTCTTAGGCGCTGCCGCCTTCTTCTGTGCCGGCTTCGAGAACTTCATCACCATCTTTCTCTCACCCTTAAGGATCGGCTCTGCTTCCGCTGTCAGGCCCAGCGTAGCATATTTATCATCGGTACTTCTCAGCACCTTTCGTGCCACCAATTCACTGATAATCTCCTTTAGCCGAAACTCTGTCACATCTTCTCTGCACCCATATGTCTTCAGCCGGTCCAGCCCATAGCCCCGGATCTTCTCACTCTTACTTCCATGCAGCGTGCTGGCAATCGTACCTGCTCCATAGCCTCTTCTGGCTTCCCAGATACAGCGCAGAATGTCCTGGCAGATCTCTGTCACATCTTCTTCCTGATATTCATGCAAACAATTGGAACAGTTCTCACACCGCCTCTTGGTCTTTTCACCGAAATAATTCAAGATATATCCCCGCAGACAATCCCTCGTCGTCCCATAAAACGTCATCAGTTTTAATCGAAGAGCGTCCCGCTCCTTTACCGCCTGCATCTCTTCCTGGTCCAATTCCTCGCGAAATTCTTTCTCCTCCAGCAAAAACTGATTAATCCTCACGTCCTGCGGAGAATAGAACAAAATGCACTCGGAACGCCCGCCGTCTCTCCCGGCGCGTCCTGCTTCCTGATAATAGTTTTCCATACTCTGGGGCATATTGTAGTGAATTACATAACGAACATTAGACTTGTCGATACCCATTCCGAAGGCGTTAGTCGCCACCATCACTGGCTTTTCATCAAAGATAAACTGATCCTGATTCCTCTTTCTCTCTTCACTGGACAGACCTGCATGATATCTTGTTGCCTGGATTCCTTCCCTCAGCAAAAGCTCATACACAGCTTCTACATTTTTCCTGGTGGCGCAATAGACGATACCGCTCTCCTTTTCATGTTCTTTGATATATTGGAGGATCTTTGTGTCTTTTTGCTGGCCGCTTTGCACTTCAAAATACAGGTTTTCCCGGTCAAATCCTGTCACCAGCACTCTGGGATTCTGAAGCCCTAGCACACACTGGATATCATTTTTTACCTCCTCTGTGGCCGTCGCTGTAAAAGCACTGACCACCGGGCGCGTCTGCATCCTTTGAATCATATGTACGATATTCAGATAACTGGGGCGAAAATCCTGTCCCCACTGGGAGATGCAGTGTGCCTCATCCACCGTCACCATACTGATCTGCACCCGGCTTAAAAAGTCCATAAACAATTCGCTCAATAACCGCTCCGGCGCTACATAGATCAGCTTATATCTTCCCTGTCCGGCCAGATACATCGCTTTTTCAATCTGTCCTTCTGTCAGAGAACTGTTGATATAAGCTGCATGAACTCCCGCTTCATTTAATGCCCGTACCTGATCTTTCATCAGCGAGATCAGCGGTGAGATCACGATTGTGATCCCTGGCATCATCAGCGCCGGCACCTGATAACAGATGGATTTTCCAGCGCCCGTAGGCATAATGCCCAATACATCCTGACCTGATAATATCCCGTCGATCAGTTCTTCCTGACCATAGCGAAATGTATCATAGCCAAAATATTTTTTTAGAATTTTATATTTTTCCAAAATAACCTCCTTCGCCTTATCCTGTGATACGTTCCTTAGCCTGCTCCCGCTCAAGCTGCGTGATCTGGCGCATCTCTGACACTATCATCCCAATAGCCACAAAACCTGCCACCAGATCGGCAATCGGTCCTGCATACATGATCCCATCGATCCCCATAAAGAGCGGAAAGATCACGATCAGCGGCAGTAAAAACAAGATCTGTCTTGTCAAGGATAAAAAGACCCCTTTGATCGGCTTTCCAATGGCTGTAAAAAAGGTCGCCGTCACCGGCTGCACTCCATTTAAAAACGTGGCAAATAAATAGATACGGAAATATCGGACTGCAAATAGAAAATATTCTTTGGAGCCATCTCCAAAGATCGCAATAATCTGTCTTGGAAATAACTGAAACAGCACAAACGCGCACGTTGACACGGTCACTGCATAGCGCACTGTCCGTCCATAGGCAAGTTTGACACGATCATACTGCTTTGCTCCGTAGTTAAAACTGGCAATGGGCTGCAGTCCCTGTGCCAGTCCGATCACCACCGAAAAATACAGCATCGCCACCTTTGAGATAATCCCTGCACAAGCCAAGGGCACAGATTCTCCATAGACCGATTGAGAACCATAATACGTGAGCGAATTATTCAGCACAATCTGTACCACCATCATAGCGATCTGGTTAAAAAAAGAAGACAATCCCAGCGACATAATCTGCAGTGCATCTTCAATCCTTACTATTAGATGTGTCCGTCTCAATGTCACAGTCTTACAATGGCACAGATAATGAAAGACCAGACATGCTGCTACGATCTGTCCAATAATCGTCGCCCATGCGGCTCCTGCCATCCCCATCTTACATCCAAAGATAAACAAAGGGTCCAAAATCGTATTGATCACTGCCCCGGTCAAGTTGCAGATCATCGCATATTTGGGAGTCCCATCTGCTCTCACCAGATGTGCTCCTCCATTGGAAAAGATCAAAAACGGAAATCCTACAGACGTAATCTTTGTATAGACCTTTGCATAGCCAAGCACCTGATCCGGCGATCCAAAGAACCACAGCAACGGCGTCAAGAAGATCTGCGTCACCACACACAACACCACACCAAGCCCAAACAACAGAACTGCTGCATTTCCCATAAAGCGCACTGCTTTTTCGTGCTCTTTACGTCCCATGGACAGATTAAAAGATGCCGCCCCGCCGATCCCGATCAAAAGCGCAATCGCCGTACAGGAAGTTGTAAGCGGAAATGCCACATTCGTCGCTGCATTTCCCAATTCTCCGATACTTCTTCCAATAAAAAATTGATCCACGATATTATATAGTGCCCCCACCAGCATCGCCACGATACTTGGCACCGCAAACTGCCGGATCAACTGCGATACCGGCAGCACACCCAACTTATTCTCTTTTTGTTCTTCCATATCTCTTTATCCCTCTCTGCCAACTTCCGGCTGAAAATCCTTAGTATCCCCGCAGAAAAATCCTCCCATTCTCTCCGCAATATATTGCATCACACCTCGCGCGCGCTCCCAATACTCCGGCCTGATCGTCACCAGATATACCTTTGCTATATTCTTCTCCCTCATATAAGAAAACAGCGCTTCATCACCCAACTCTGCATCCATTTCCTCCAGATCCACTGATCCTGCCTCCGGTATCCCAATCTCTAAGACCTCTGCCTCTTTCCAATACTCCGCCTCCCACTCCCCACATTCCCTTATCCCTTCATACACCTTACATAACTTTACACCCTCCGGCGCCATATACAGCCACTCCTTCGGCACTTCTGGATTTTCGTAAGGCTTTTTTTGTACTTTCTTATCTTTCACTTTCACTTTCTTACTCATACCAATGATTCTCTCCTTTTCCTTATTCTAACACATTTCCCCTTTATTCACTAACTTTTTTTGCGGAAGTGCAAGTTAAATCAGTGACAAAAAATCTGCAAAAATCAAAAAGGGTACTTGCATTTCACAAGCACCCTGTAGTGTCATCTACTCAGAAAGGTTATCGGAATTACTCCCTTACAACCGAAAACGCTCCTTCTCTTCGATCATCACCTTAATCTCACTTTTTGCGCAGTACACTCCATTGATCTCCATCTCGTATTCTGCTGTCACTTCCATCCGGTCTTTTGTCTCTGTCACTTTCACCTTCTTGGTATGCGTCTCAATTAAAAAACTCCCAAACGGAATCGCATACGTACTGCTCTGGCTCTTCCCCGTCTCAAAGACCATGTCCACCGATACCGGCCCTCTCTTTTGTACTCCAAGATAGCCTTCCTTGATCTTCATCCGGTTCTTCACAGGCTCACTCATCCCGTCCATCCGTTCCTCAAAGAAGATATAATGTGTCCCGTTTTTTTCATAATATTCCCCAATATGAACCATCTCTACTGCGTTGTCATCATCATCCAAGGTCTGAAACCCTGCTATTGTTACTACCACATCTTTTGTCATAATCCGCCCGCTCTTTCCTAATATTCTATCTAATTCTTCCATTGTATCCGTTTTCCGGATACTATTCAAGCCCTTTCAGCCACTGAAAATGCACTTGTACCGGAAGTCCCTTTGGATTGGGGCGTTCATACATCAGACTCCACCACGCATACTGCTCCTCGATCTCTTGTACCTCGCACACTGTCTCCTCTGTCTGTGTATAATATCCATAGACCAGTCCCCCAGTCATCAAAAGTCCTATCAACATCGAGTATAATAAGATCCATATCTTTCTACGCATCAGGCATATCCCCTTTCCTTACTATACTCTCAGTATGGCCAAGTCACCTCCCCTTTATACTTTCCGTCCGTCTGAATCTTAGGAATATTGCAGACCGTATGGTTATACCAGGCATTTAACAGACGATGCACCGGCATCCCCTCATCCGGCTGTGTTTCCTTGACCGCCTCTTTTGCCGCTTCCTGCTCCACCGCATACACCAGTGTCCCTCTGGAATACGAGCCATGCAGTTGAATCTCTTCTAACAGCATCGGAAAATCCACTCGTTCCATGGCTTCTTTGGAAAAATAAAAAGTTTTCAGATGGTTAAAATCCATATTTTTTTGTTGATACTCCCAGTATAGGTCTTTGGCCTCCTGGATAGAAGAAGCCTCGGTCTTAAAAGATTCCTCTCCACCCTCTTTTGAGGTGCCAAAACCAAATGTAAACAAAAAAGCCTGTTCTTCTCCTGCATCCACGCCAATGGCTGTCACCAGCCCCTGCTGCTCCAGTTCCTGTGCACTACAGCCCATCAGCAGCAAAACTGGAAGCAGGCACAGACAAGCCATCTTGACTTTCTTTCTTTTTCCTTTTAGTCCATAGATCAGCATCAACAGGATCTGTATAGGTGTAGATACACCATACAAAACCCACTCTCCCCACTTCATGCTCTGAGGCAGACAGGCACATACATAGGAAGCCGCCAGCAAGATAAAGAGCAGCCACTTTCTCTTTTGATCTGGTTCTCCATCCATCAGTGGTGCAAACAGACTGCTGCACAGCAAAAACAGACCAATCAGCCAAGCAAAGAGAAACAGTGCATCCAGTCTGCCGATGACATTTCCCGGAAAATGCGCCATAGTCATAGCCGAAGCCAGCGGAAATACAAGCCCTGTGTGCCCCTGGTCTCCATAGATGCCATAGATAAACAGACTAAAGCCCAGGACAAATCCTCCTGTGGTCAGCCAGACCTTCCATATGGTGCGCGGATACCCGCTTTCCTCTTTCACCTGCCCTTTGATATGCCACAGACTCTGCACAGCCCCCAGCCAGCAAAACAGCTCATAGCCTGTCAATACCTTTCCCTGATCTAAGATCAGGCGCAGTTCGCCCAGCCGTCTCCACTCCAGTTCCCCATGCATCAGTCCTGTTAAAAGCAAGAGCATAAGCAAAAAAAACGGAAATAAAATCTCACTTACCCGCAGCCTGCACTCCAGTCCTTTATACAGATTATAATAGCAAAACAGACAGAACCATCCCATAATCACCCAAAGCGCTGTATCTGTCAGCAAAAATTCCTGTACCAGCAGTCCTGTAATACGGATCAGCATCGTCCCTAACACCCAGTAGTGAAGATAGCAGAGCACTTTGATCACCCCGACTTGGGGGCGGGGAATCACTGCTGCAAGAGCCAGATAAATCCCTAAGAAAACCAACGCCAGGAGAATGCTTCCCATGGTATCCTGATGCATCACAAGAGGCGGCAAAAGTGCGCTCAGACTGATGCCGACCACCGCATAATTCCGATACATCTGCCGAGAGGAGATTTTATGATTTCCAGAAAACATATCAGCCCTTCTTTCTAAGTCTTATTCTTGCTTCCCGTCTGGCAAAGATAGGTCTTTTTCTCATCATGCGCAATGGAAAACGAATCAAGGAGTCTCTTTCATCTTCGTAATCATTCAGGTCAGAAGCCACATAGGGCATCAGATAAGGGATGCCGAAGCTGTTCAGATGAGAGAGATGAATCAGTACCCACAGATATGACAGCAGCACACCATACAGCCCCAGCCAGGCACCCATAAAGATACAGCCATATTTTAACAGGCGAAATGCCGATGCAAACTCTTCATTGGGAATCGCAAAAGAACACAAAGCAGTAAATGCCACCACAATCACCACAATGGGACTGACCACATTGGCAGCCACTGCGGATTGTCCGATAATCAGACCTCCTACGATGCCAATGGTATTGCCGATGGGGCCTGGCAGCCGAATACCAGCCTCCCGGATCAGCTCAAAGGAGATCTCCATCAGCAGCACTTCCCCCAGCGATGGAAAAGGCACTCCTTGTCTGGCCGCAGCCATGGACAGGATCAGATTAGTAGGCAAAAGGCTGGTATGCCAGGTGGTCACTGCCACATAGATGGCCGGAAAACTCATAGCCAAAATCGCGGCAAAAAAACGCAGCATCCTGGCAAACGTAGCGATCTCAAAACGATTGTACCAGTCATCACTGGTCTGGAAAAAACTATTATAATCCGATGGAAAGATCAATACCGTCGGCGAATGGTCTGTCACCAAGACAACACGTCCTTCTAATACCGCTGAAGCTGCCCGGTCCGGACGCTCTGTGGACTGATACTGCGGAAAAGGTGACAGCCAGTGTTTTTCTGTCAGTTGCTCTAACATACCGCTGTCCATAATCCCGTCGATCTCATAGGCATCCATCTGTTGCTTGATGGTATCCAACAATCCCGGATAGATCAGATCTTCCATATAGACTAACGCCGTCATAGTATGAGAACGCGTACCAATCTGCCCTTCTTCCACCTTCATCCTAGGATCTCTCAGCCGTTTTCGAATCAGCGCCACATTTAATTTTTCGCTCTCAGTAAAACCTTCTTTAGAGCCGCGCATCACCTTTTCACTCTCAGCTTTGGAGACTCCCAGGCCCGGATAACCTTTGCTGGATATCTTATAGACGTTGTCATCCCCCGCCAGGAATAAGATCCCATTGCCGGCCAAAAGTGCTGCTTCTGCCTCATCATAAGTGGCAAGCGGCTGCACATCCGACAGGCCGATCACATGTTCTTCCAGCATCAAATTGCTGACCGCCACTTCCACATAGACCAGGAGTCCTTCTTGTTTTCCGTCATCTAAAAATACCTGACGATTTAAAATATCATCACATTTTTCAAATCGTTTCTGTACCCATGCTTTATTTTCCGAAAGCACCGGCGACACTTCCCCCATCCTACGCACCTCCTGACAAAAACGCTGCCGCAAAATGTGGTGCCGGATCTATTCCCGGCGCCGCCTTTTGCGACAGCCCCATTTTCAGGATTATTATGTTGTCTTTTCCAGATAAATATACATTATCTGTGCACATTATAGGGCACCGTCAGATATACTTGCTTGGCAAGTTGTGATGCCTTAACCGCCCGATACGCCTTACGCGCCTGTGGCTGCGTCTCAAAGATCCCAAAGACCGTCGGCCCGCTTCCGCTCATCATGGCACCCAGTGCTCCGGCCTCCAACATACATCTTTTGATCTCTTCAATCACCGGATAGGCCGGTATCGTCACAAGTTCCAATACATTTCCCATATAAGAGGTCAAAAGCGCAAGATCTTTCTTCTGAATCGCGCGGATCATGGCATCAATATTCGGATGCTGCTCTTCTTTCAGATCATTGGCATGCAGATTCTCATAGACAAATTTGGTAGAGACACTGACCCCCGGTTTCGCTATTAAAAGATAGCATTTCGGCATGGGAGGCAGTGCTTTTAACTTCTCTCCGATCCCTTCTGCCAGCGCAGTTCCTCTCTGGATACAGTAGGGAACGTCTGCTCCCAGGCGCACTCCCCGTTCCATCAGTTCTTTTTTAGACAGACCCAGGTGATAGAGCTGATTGACTCCCCACAGCACTGCCGCCGCATCCGAACTTCCTCCAGCCATCCCCGCTGCCACCGGAATCTTTTTCTGAAGCCTGATAAAAAGTCCTCCCGGAAGGTGATATTCCTCCTTAAGAAGCTTCGCCGCCTTATATGCCAGATTGTGCTCATCAACAGGCAGATAAGGCAGATTCGTCTGCATCTGAATCTCAGGCTTTGCGATCTTTTTTAATTCCAGTTCATCATAGAGATGAATCGTCTGCATAATCATCTTCACTTCATGATATCCGTCTTCTCTTCTTCTAAGGACATCCAGGCCCAGGTTAATCTTCGCCAACGCTTTTAACTGTATCTTATCCATATGGAACAATTCCCCTTTTCCATCTTGTTAAGAACAGTGTAACAGGTCGACGTGCGATTGTCAAAATGAAAGCGTTACAGAAAAAGTATCTCCCACTTGTACATAGTCATCGCTCATGCGTCCGCTCTCTTTGGGAAGTTCCACCGTATAGAACGTCAAGTCCACAGACTCTGCCTCCGCATCGATTCTGCCATCCTCGATAATCTCCTGATTCTGCATATAGCCAGAACCAATTTTACCATCATAATAGATAGTATCAAACTCTGCTTTATGGCCCTTACTGTCCTCTGTGAGGACTTGCAGGACATAATCCGTCCTCTCAGAAGTCCGATAAGAGATCCTCTGTTCCAGATCATTGAGTGTCAGCTCTTCCAGTGTGATGCTCACCCCATCCGGCAGTATAAATTCTTTTTGAAGGCGGATCCGTCTGGTATCGGCAATCAAATCTGCCCCCTCCGCTTCAAAGGCAAATTCCCATTTTCCTTCCAGATCCTTCTCATGTCCCAGAGAATCCACCACCAGCCGATATTCATTAACAGAAGACAGATCCATCCCCGGCAATTCATAACTGATCTCTGCTCCCACAATCTTCTGCTCCTCATCCAGATATCCCGCACTGCCTCCGGCTCCATTTAGTACAGGTTTCCCATTGACATACACAACCCCGCTGGGAACCAGAATCTCCTCCATAGACGCTCCGTCCTCTTGCTGGATTGTATAATTGACCACCAGCTTCTCCTCCGAGACCACAGCCTCCTGCAGCGTCACCACATAGCCATGATCCGCAACCGAAGTGTTGACCACATCCCGATATGCTTCCAGATCCGCAGACAGCCCCAGCGCACTGCTCAGACTCCAGCTAATCTGGCGAATCGCCGCATGCACCTCACCGCCAAACACCGTCGCCCCTGTCAAAAGCACCACTGCTGCACAAGCTGCTGCCGAGCGCCTCCCAAAAGTCCTTCTCCTCATCTTCTTCTCCTCTCGAATCTCCTTTAATACCGCTTGCTGATATCGTCTCATCTCCATCTCATCCAGGGTCTCCATGAGACAATCCCCATTTTTCAAAAGCTCTGTCTGCAACTCATTTGCCAATTCATATGCTTCCCTGTTCATGCTCATACCCTCTTCCTTTCTCCAAATTTACTGCGGATCTTTTTCTTACCACGAAACAGTCTCACATAGACATTATCCCTGCTAAGCCCCAGCGCCTGCCCTGCCTCTTCCGGCTTCTCTTCCTCGAAAAAAATACGCCGGAACAATTCCTGATCTTTCGGTGAGAGACAGCTAAGAATCTCCTCCACCTCCTTCGAAAACTCCTGCCTCTCCAATTCCAGAAAAGCCGGATCTTCTCTCGGTATCTCCACTTCCTCCAAAGACACCGCCTGCTGCTCTCTTTGCATCTTACGCAGCACATCAATCGCCTCTAACCGCGCCACACCAGCCGCCCAATTGACAAAACTTCCTTTGCTCTCATCAAAACAGTCAATATTTCTCCAGATACCCAGAAAAATATCATTCATGCACTCTTCCACCCGATCCGGCGAAGAGAACAATCTCTTCTGCACAATGGATTTCAAAAGCCCTCCATAGGTCTCGATCACATACAAGATCCCCTCCTCTTTACGCCTTTTTATCAAATCCACAAAATTATGCTCATTCGCTCTCATAACAGTTACCTCAGATTCCAAAACTCGTAAGCTTACTTTGCATCCATTTCCTACGATGCCCCAAAAAGATTGTTAAGCCGGCCGTCTTATCAACCCTTTCACCCTATATTCCGTCCCTCATCCTCCCAATCTTACACTTTTTTTAAAAAATTTTGGCAGTCGCAAAACAATGCTTCCTGATTCGCACAAAGAGTGCTGTGTAGATTGGAGCGGACAG
>CAJUGG010000104.1 GCA_910585995.1 uncultured Lachnospiraceae bacterium | reverse complement strand
ATGCGGATGTGGACGGCGCACATATCAGTACGCTCCTATTGACGTTATTTTACCGTTTTATGCCGGAGCTGATCTATGAAGGACATGTGTATATCGCGATGCCGCCGCTGTATAAAGCGATGCCGTCCCGCGGCAAGGAGGAGTATCTCTATGACGACAAGGCGTTAGAGCGCTACCGCAAGTCCCACAGAAGCGCCTTTACGCTGCAGCGCTATAAGGGCCTGGGTGAGATGGATGCAGAGCAGCTGTGGGAGACCACCATGGACCCGGAACACAGGAGGCTGAAGTTAGTGGAGATCGAGGATGCCAGACTTGCCTCTTCGGTGACAGAGATGCTGATGGGGACAGAAGTACCGCCCAGGAGAAGATTTATCTATGAAAATGCAGTGGATGCAGAGCTGGATGTGTAGCTCAGGAGGAGAAGCATGAGTGAAGAGATGATCATTAAGACAGAATATTCCGATGTCATGCAGAAGTCGTATATCGATTATGCCATGAGCGTGATTGTGGCGCGTGCTCTGCCGGATGTGCGGGACGGACTAAAGCCTGTGCAGCGCAGGACGCTCTATGATATGCACGAACTGGGCATCCGAAGTGACCGCCCCTATCGAAAATGTGCGCGTATCGTGGGGGACACCATGGGTAAATATCATCCCCATGGAGACAGTTCCATTTATGAAGCGCTGGTGGTGATGAGTCAGGAATTTAAAAAAGGGCTGCCTCTCGTGGACGGCCACGGCAACTTTGGCTCCATCGAAGGAGACGGAGCGGCCGCTATGCGTTATACAGAGGCGAGACTTCAAAAAGTCAGTGAGGAAGCGCTGTTAGCGGATCTGGATAAAGATATCGTGGATTTTGTCCCCAATTTTGACGAGACTGAAAAAGAACCCAGCGTCCTGCCGGCCCGGATTCCGCATCTGTTAATCAACGGGGCAGAAGGGATCGCCGTGGGGATGTCCACCAGTATCCCGCCGCACAATTTGGGCGAGACCATCGATGCCATGAAAGCCTATATGAAGAATCCCAAGCTGACGGTGGAGGAGTTGTTAGAGATCATGCCGGGACCGGATTTTCCCACGGGAGGGATCGTGGTCAACAAGGACGAGTTGACCGAGATCTATCGAACCGGCAGCGGTAAGATCAAGATTCGCGGCAAAGTGGAAGTGGAGAAAGTAAAGGGCGGCAAAGAACAGCTAGTGATTACCGAGATTCCCTATACAATGATCGGAGCCAATATCGGGAAATTTTTAAATGACATCGGCAGTCTCGTGGAATCCAAAAAGACAACAGATATCGTGGATATCACGAACCAGTCCTCCAAAGAGGGCATCCGTATTGTCCTGGAACTGCGCAAAGGTGCAGATACGGAACAATTGACCAATATGCTCTATAAAAAGACCCGCTTAGAAGATACCTTTGGCGTCAATATGCTGGCGGTGGCAGACGGCAGACCAGAGACTTTGGGGCTTTTGCAGATCTTTGACCATGTGATTGACTTTCAGTTTGAGCTGACGACCAGAAAATACCGGACGCTGTTAAATAAAGAGCTGGATAAAAAAGAGATCCAGGAGGGACTGATCAAGGCCTGTGATGTGATCGATCTGATTATAGAGATCCTGCGGGGCAGCCGGGATCTGAAGATGGCAAAAGCCTGCTTGATGAACGGCCAGACAGAGGGGATACGGTTTAAGACGGAGCGGTCGAAAAAGCAGGCAGGTAAATTGAATTTTACCGAGCGCCAAGCGACGGCGATTTTAGAGATGCGGCTGTACCGGCTGATTGGGCTGGAAGTGGAGGCATTAATCAAAGAGCATGATGCTACTTTGAAGCATATCGCGCGGTATTCGGGGATTCTGAATAATTATGACAAGATGGCGAAGGTCATTATGGATGAGCTGGATCAGTTTAAAAAGGCGTATGCTGCGCCGCGCAAGACGGTGATTGAAAATGGCAAAGAGGCTGTCTTTGTGGAGAAAAAAGTGGAAGAGATGCCGGTGGTCTTTTTGATGGATCGTTTTGGGTATTGCCGTACGATTGATGTGCCTACGTATGAGAGGAATAAGGAGGCAGCGGATACGGAGAGCCGGTATGTGATTCCTTGTAAGAATACGGATCGGATCTGTATTTTTTCAGATAGCGGTAAGATGCATACGGCGAAGGTTATGGATCTGCCTTTTGGTAAGTTTCGGGATAAATCGTTTCCTATTGATAATTATAGCAATTTTGACAGTGTACAGGAGCAGATGCTTTGCCTGGTGAATATGGAAGCGCTGTTGATGGAAAAGGTTGTGTTTGTTACGCGGCAGGGGATGTGCAAGGTGGTGTCCGGACAAGAGTATGATGTGCGGACACGCACGAGTATGGCGACGAAGCTTTCGGAGGGGGATGCTTTGATACTGGCGCAGGCGCTTTCGGAGGATATGCAGGTGGTGCTCAGGTCGGATAAGGGGTATTTTCTGCGGTTTTTGGCGGAGGAGATACCGGAGAAGAAGAAGGCGGCTGTTGGGGTGCGGGGGATGAGACTTCAGGAAGGGGAAGTGATAGAAGGAGCTTATGTGTTTGCGAAGGGGGAGAAGGGGACGATAGTGTATAAAGAAAAAGAAATAGAACTTAGCCGGTTGAAACTGGCGGGGCGGGATCAGAGGGGGACGAAGATCCGGGTGTAGTGATGGAGCGATAGGGCGATAGGGCGACGGGACAGCCGCGGAACCGGGCGCGGGTGGGGGAATAAATGTCTGCATAGAGTGTATCGGACAGTCCGCACAGTTTGTATGCTCCAATCGGACACAGATGTGTCCGCCTGGCTCATACAAACTGCACAGACTGACCGCTCCAATCTACACAGCACTATTTATTCCCCCACCCACACCCAGTTCCGCGGCTGTCCCTGGGGTTGGAGGGATGGACGTGGGGATGTTGTTTTTTGGGGATTTTTTATGGGGTGACGCCGGGATGGTTGATGGTTTTACAGGGGGTGACGGCAGTGACTTCTTGGGTTGCGGCTTTGGTGAATTATGGGAGATATAAGGGGGAGAGGAAGGGGCATGAGTAGGGGGATACGAGAGTTTAATAAAAGAGAGGTGCAGAGGATGGATTTTGGGTATGTGATTTTTGATATGGATGGGACGTTATTGGATTCGATTCCTTATTGGGAGCGTCTGGCGCTTGGGTATCTGGAGGAATTGGGGGTGAGTGGGCCTTCGGATCTGGATCGCAGGCTTTCGATGATGTCGGTGCAGGAGGCGGGGGTCTGTCTGAGGGAGGAATTTTTGATGGAGAAGACGGCAGAAGAGATCTGCAGTGAACTTTGTGAAAGGATTCACAAAAATTATCGGGAAGATATTTTATTAAAGCCGGGAGTGGCTGAGTGGTTAGCTCATCTAAAGGGACAGGGTGCTCATATGTGTGTCGCGACTGCTTCCTCCGCCGAGATCGGAAAAGCGGCTCTTGACCGTAATGGAATTCTCCCTTATTTTGATTTTCTGATCGACTGTGAGATGGTAGGTATCGGCAAGATCGACCCTGCCGTCTACCACCTTGCCGCCCAGAGATTTGGCGTCACCCCTGCCGATTGTGTCGTCGTAGAAGACGCCGCTTTCGCCCTCAAGACCGCCAAGGCTGCCGGCTATTTCACCATCGGTGTCTACGAATCCTCCGAACTCGCTCAGGATCTTATTCAACAATACAGCGACCTCTACATAAAAGACTTCCGCGAACTTTTGTAATTGGTTCCTGCCTCAGATCTCAGCCTTCCGGATATTTCCACGCCCTGATTCCCAGTTCAGTCTAGTTTCTCTCTATCTCATTCCCCAAAAAAATTGAACTCCCGCCCTAAATTCCCAGGGTCAGCCGCAAACGGGTGCCGGTGGGATCGCACGTACAATAGAAAGCAAGCTTTCTATTGTCATGAATAGTGCTGTGTAGATTGGAGCGGACAATGTGCGAAATTTGTATGCTCTAGACGAACACGTGTAACGTGTACGGATGGAGCATACAAACTTTGTGCATTGTCCGATACACTCTATGCAGACATTCGTCGATCCCGCCGGTGCCCGTTTGCGGCTGACCCGTCCTCTTTTTTCAAATCCCCCGAAACTTTTCCTCCTTCCCGCCGGTCTAACCATCAAAGAACCCAGAAAGGAGGCTGACCATTTATGAGAGCTGCCGACAAAGAAGCTTTGATTCATGAACAGTTGATTAAAAACTATGAAAAATATTATCGGATTGCTTATAGTTACACCTTCCAGGAGCAGGATGCCATGGATATCGTCCAGGAAAGCGCTTACCGCGCCATCCTAAAGAGCGATACCTTAAAGCAACCTGCATACGCAGACACCTGGATCTGCCGGATCGTGATGAATGAAGCGATCCGTTTCTTAGAAAAATACAGAGGCCGCACGATAGCGATGGATGAATTGCCCGAAGAAGGCGTAAACGATCAGATCGAAGACCTGGATCTTAGACAAGCCTTAGAAAAATTAGATTCAGAAGAACGCGCCATTGTCGTATTGAAGTATTTTGAAGAAGAAAAATTAAAGACCATCGCGCAGATCATGGATCTGAACCTGAATACCGTCAAGAGCAAGCTGTACCGCGCAGTGGACAAATTAAAGCGATATATGGAAGGAGGAGCAGAGCATGGAAAGATGGAAAATGGAATATCGTGAGATCAACGTACCAAAGGAGGTAAAAGAGAAGATGGAAGAAGCTGTAAAAAGAGCACAAGAACAGAAAAAAAAGACAGGAAGACGACGCATCATCCGTGTGGTACAGGGCGCGGCCGCTGTATTTGCCATCTTGCTGATCCTTCCGAATACCAGTCAGAATGTGGCAGCTGCCATGCAAAAGCTTCCGGTTGTGGGAGATTTTTTCAAAGTCGTAACTGTGCGGGAATATCAGGTGGATGAAGACCGCTATATGGCAGATGTCAAAGTACCGGAGATTGTGCCAGAACAGACGGAGTCCATGTCAGAAGAGACGGCACAGGAAGCACAGAAGAGTGCAGATGCCATCAATATTGATATCCAGAAAGTGACGGAGGAACTGATTGAAGAGTTTAAAAACTCGATGGAAGAGTTTGAGGACGGATATGGGGATATCATGGTGGACAGTGAAGTGCTGACCGATGACGAACGATGGTTTTCTCTGGGGTTAGTGCTCTATCAGGGCGCAGGCAGCGGTTATGAACGCCACCGCCATTATACGATTGATAAGACCACAGGAAAACGGGCGGTACTCTCTGATTTTTATGGAGAGGATTATGTACAGATCATCAGTGAAGAAGTAAAGAAACAGATGAAAGAGCGGATGGAGGCGGATGAAAATGTAGTCTACTGGCTGGAAAATGAAGATATTCCCGAATGGAATTTTCAGGTTATCGCTGAAGATCAGGATTTTTATGTAAACTCTTCAGGACAGGTGGTGATCTGCTTTGACGAGTACGAAGTGGCACCTGGTTATATGGGATGCGTGGAATTTGTCATGGAAGATCTGAAGTGATCTGTGGCATATTAAGGAATTTTTAAGAAGAATTAAGAAGATTTTCTTCCCGCATTGTAGTAAAATAGAAAAAAACTGCGTTTATATAGATGTAGATGCATGTACCGGGAGGATAAATTATGTTTCTGTTTCTGGCGCTTCTGGACAGTCTGGAGGAACAGGAGAAATTCACGGAGCTTTACAATCATTATCGACATTTTATGTGGTATGTGGCAAATCAGAAACTGCAGGATGCGTATCTTGCAGAGGATGCAGTGCAGGAAGCATTTTTTGCACTGATCCGGCATCTGGACAAGGTGGAGGATGTCTACAGCCCGCGTACCAAGAAATTTTTGGCGACGATTGTACGAAGCAAGGTGGTGGATATCCTGAGAAAGCAAAAGCCGGAGGAAGAATACTCCGAAGAGCTGGCAGATCAAAAAGGAAGCGCAGATATCTTGGAACAATATCTGACGAAAGAAAACTATAACTGTCTGATCTCCTGTATTCTGGAATTGGAGGACTGCTACCGCGTGATCTTTGAGTACAAATATATGTACCAGTTAAGTGATGCACAGATCGGGGATATACTTGGAATTTCTGCGAAAAATGTAAACATACGTTATTTTCGGGCAAGAAAAAAACTGCAGAAGATGATTCAGAAGGAGGGCAACCGGTTTGAAAGAGCATGAAGGATTTTCCAAGGGAGAAGAACTGTTGTCGCAGGCGATTGAGGAATGTTTGGAGGAGGATTTAAGCTTTATTCCTCCAGAGGGCGAGATCGCCAGAAAACATCAGTTTTCCAAGAGATTTGATCAGGAGATGCAGGCATTTTTAGAAGAGATCTCTGCGAGTCTGCACAAGAAGAGGATTCAGAGACATTTTTCCTTACGATATGGTTCGATTGCAGCTTGTCTTTTGGTGTTTGTGATCTGCGGCGGTCTGTTTTATCATGTGATACAGAACTCATTTGACGATTTTACTGCTTCTGATCAGGCAGCGTCCGTAGAGGAGATTGCGGAGACTGCTGAGGAAGCGGAGGCTGGCGAAGCTGATGCAGGCGGTGGGATAGAGGAAGCTGCAGAAGAGGATGCGCCTATGGATGCCCCGGCTATGAGTCAGGAGACAGACAAAGGACAGACCAAAGAATACTGCGGCAGGACCGTCGAACTGGCCAAGCTTCAGGAGGTGCCGGACAGGTTGGAAGGGGTGACAACGCTTGTCAACTGTCCGGTGCTCGATGAGGAAAATATGCTTCTGTATCTGACCATTGGCAATACCGGAGAAGAGGATCTTCAGTATTGGAACCAGTATGATCTGGAAGTGTGGTTGGAGGACGGATGGTATCGGATTCCTTATGAGGAGCAAAAAGACGGGCAGTGGATGACGTTAGAGGCAGGTATGGCCGTTGATGAAGAGATTGATCTGACAGCATATCAGATCGACGGCAAAGCCAAATACCGCTTGATCACATATGTGGGACAAGAACTCCTGGGTGCAGAATTTACATTTGAGGAAATTTTCACAAAGACGATGGAAGATCTGGAGGAGGAGTAGTGCTCCGGAGGACAGGAGGGAAGGATGAAAAAGAAGTATTTTGTTGTATGGATATTAACGCTGAGTATGCTGTTTGCAGTGGCAGGCTGCGGAGGCGCAGGGACGGAGAATTTTTCCGCAGACGCCGCGGCTACAGAAGCTGCCATACCTCAGGAAGCAGCATCATTTGCCGGAGAGAGCTATGATACGGCTGAAGGGGTAGCAGAAGACGCTGGCGGTGCGATCACGTCCGAAAATGGGATTGAACCTGTGGCAGAGAACGGACGCAAGCTGATCAAGACTGTGAATCTGGAGATGCAGACCAAAGAATTTGATACTGTGGTGGAAGGCATCAACAAAAAAGTACAAGAGATGGGGGGCTATATCGAAAATTCCTCTGTCTGGGGCAGCAGCTATTACAATACCGGCAGCACGAGAAATTCAGAGTATACGGTGCGTATTCCGTCGGACCGGCTGGATGAATTTATCGAAGTCGTAGGAAGTCTTGGCAATGTCACCTACAAAAACGAAAGTGTAGAGGATGTGACGCTTCAGTATGTGGATGTAGAGAGCCGCAAAAAAGCGTTGGAGACCGAGCAGGCGAGGCTTTTAGAGTTGTTGGAGAAAGCGGACAATCTGGAAGATCTTCTGACTATCGAGAGCCGGCTCTCCGAGGTGCGCTATGAACTGGAGAATTATGGGAGCCAGAAGCGGCTGTTAGACAACCAGATCGACTATAGTACCGTGCATATCACAGTCAATGAGGTGGAGCGGATCACAGAAGTAAAAGAACGTACGTTCTTCGAGGAGATTGGGTATCGCTTTAACGACAGTCTGTATATCGTTGGAGCAGGCTTAAAAGGATTTGTGATCGGTATCATCGGATCTCTGCCGATTATAGCGGTGTGGATAGCGGTGATTGCAGGCATTGTGCTGATCCTGCGCAAAGTATTTTATGGTAAGAAAAAAGAGAAGAAAGGCCCCAGGGCAGACGAGGAACCTAAAGCATAGGCAGTCTGCCGGGTGATTCTTTATCGTTGTTTTAAAAGTACGGCACTTCCATGCAGGTCTGTAAGGGGAAGCACCATCAGGTCATTCTCTTTACAGAAAGTCCGTACGGCTTTGCCGGCGCCTTCAAACTGCGCGCTGTTATAGTCATGGACTAAGATTGCCCCTTGGGGCACCAGTTTCGGCCAGAAGGCGCGCAGGCCATTCAGGGTAGGCTCATAGAGGTCCGGGTCAAGACTGACAAAGGCAAGCGGCGGCAGGTCTTCTGGAAGGGTATCCGGAAAATAGCCCTGACAGAAGACTGCGCGGTCCGGATACGGAAGACGTGCACGTACCCGTTCGATACTAGTGTCACTAAAGTCTCCCGCAGAGGCTCTGGTGAAGGATGTGAGAGTCTTCTCCACCTCCACATCCTCTTTGGAAAAGCCTGTAAATGTATCAAACAGATAGAGTGTCCGGTCCGGGAAGAGACGGTTTAGTTCGGCGGCAAAGGCGCCTTGATAGACCCCAAGCTCTGCCACGGCACCGGGCAGTCTGCGCGTGTTGATCTCTTTGGCAAGAAGTCTGAGATGGGCAAGTCTTAGATCCATCACATTTCTAAAAGGCGTTAGCGTCTTTGTCGGGCCAGTATATCCCATCTCTTTTAACTGCACTTCGATCGCACCGGCAGCCTCCCTGTTTAAGACCGAGATCCAGACCAGGTCAGGATCTAGCTTTGGGATCTGAGCCGGGTCAATGACGGGCGTCCCGTCAAGAGATGTTCCCCATTTTTTAGGATTGTTATCTGCAAAAGCAAGAAGCTCACAGTCAGCCGGTAGCCATTTCGCCGCCATCTGTCCTCCCTGTCCGCTTCCAAATAAGATGATCTTCATATGTCCTCCTGTGAAATGTGATGTTTTTATTATTCTGGATGCTGTATTACTGAAACTATTTTATTATTCTCAAATTAAAATAATAAAATTGCCGAAATCCCGTTGACCTATTGGGCAAAATCAACTATACTTGACTTACAGGAAAGGATTTATTGTGCATTTTAACGGTGAGTACCACAGGGGTCTGAGTCGGGACCCTGACCAGTCAGATCTTTCAGCCGTCGCATACCGGTATCTGAGACAAAGACCAGTTCACTGGGATTTCCGTTCATATCTTCCCCTTTTAAGCGGAGGAAATTGGCAGTCTCATAGAACTCAATGGGAAGTTCCCGCCGGAACGTTTCTCCTGTTTTCTCATCAGTTACTTCGAGAGTAACCATATTTGCATGGATTTCATAAAGATTCATATATATTCTCCTTTATTTGTAGACATTGTCCTTGTGACAAGTCTATTTTAACAGAATATGGGGGATTTGAACAGTAGTTCTTTATGGGGGATCAAAGGGGAATATGCACAATAAATAGAACTCACAAACAGCATCGAATCGGACAATACCCAAAAGGATTTTCGAGAACAAAATGATCAAAAATACTTTTAGATACGGGGCATTGGGAGGGGAGATGCGGAACTCTTATCAGGAGGTATGGAATGATTAAAAAGGTTCTAATTATTAATGGAACAGAACGCACCATCGTGGTAGATGGGACAGAGTCCTTAGCACAGGTGTTAAGAGACCGTCTGCTTCTGACCGGTTGTAAGATCGGCTGCGGCGAGGGCCACTGTGGTGCATGTAACGTTATCATGGACGGAAAAGTAACCCGTTCCTGTATCACCAAGATGTCTAAGGTGCCGGATTATGCAAAGATCGAGACCATCGAGGGCATTGGAACTCTGGATAATCTGCATCCATTGCAGGCTGCATGGGTGGCACACGGATGTGCACAGTGCGGTTTCTGTTCCCCAGGTTTTATCATGAGTGCAAAAGTGCTTCTGGAGAACAATCCGTCCCCGACCAGAGAAGAAGTGCGTGACTGGTTTAACAAGAATCGTAACCTCTGCCGTTGTACAGGTTACAAGCCATTGATCGACGCAGTTATGGATGCAGCAAAAGTTCTTCGCGGCGAGATGACCAAAGAAGATCTGATGTTTGTTCCTACCGAGAACAAGATCATCGGCACCAGCTATGCTCGTCCGTCTGGCGCAGCAAAAGTTACCGGTCAGTGGAACTTCGGTGCTGACGAGATCAAGAATCTTCCGGAAGATACCCTTCAGATCGCATTGGTACAGGCAGAAGTATCCCATGCAAATATCAAAGGAATTGACACCACAGAAGCAGAGAAGATGCCAGGTGTTGCAAAGATTATTACATACAAAGATGTACCAGGCAAGAACCGTATCACTGGTCTTATCACCTTCCCAACCAATAAGGGTGATGGATGGGATCGTCCAATCCTCTGTGATGAGAAAGTATTCCAGTATGGTGATGCAATCGCTATGGTCTGCGCAGATACCGTAGAACATGCAAAAGCAGCAGCAAAAGCAGTGAAAGTAGATCTCGAAGTGCTTCCGGCTTACATGTCTGCTCCTGAGGCAATGGCTCCCGACGCAATCGAGATCCATCCAGGCACACCAAATGTTTACTATGAGACCAATTGTATCAAAGGCGACGAGACCGCTCCGATCATGGAGAGCGCTCCGAACGTGGTTGAATTAGACGCATACTGCTCACGTCAGCCGCATCTGCCAATCGAGCCGGATGTTGCTTACGCTTATACCGATGAGCAGGGCCGTATCACCATTCATTCCAAATCCATCGGTATCCATTTGCATCATGCAATGATCTGTGAAGGTATCGGTGTCGCTCCTGAGAAGCTGAGACTTGTACAGCTTCATGCAGGCGGAACGTTTGGTTATAAGTTCTCCCCGACCATCGAGGCTTTGACTGGTGTGGCAACACTCGTAACCGGCCGTCCGGTGGCATTGAACTTCGATATGTATCAGATGATTACCTATACCGGTAAGAGAAGTCCTGGATTCTTACATATTAAGATGGCAGCAGACGAGAAAGGTAAGATCCTTGCACTCGAAGGCAACAACTACATCGATCATGGTCCATATTCCGAGTTCGGCGATCTGCTGACTCTGCGTCTGAGCCAGTTCGTTGGAGCAGGTATGGATATTAAGAATATCCGCAATAAATCCCAGACCGTTTGTACCAACCATGCATACGGCGCAGCATTCCGTGGCTATGGTGCACCGCAGTCCTTTATGGGCGGCGATATCGCTCTGGATATGATGGCAGCAAAGATGGGCATCGATCCGTTCGAGTTCCGCGCTATGAACTGCTACAAAGAGTCAGAAGGCTCCACAACGCCGAATGGCTGCAAGCCGGATGTATATTGTCTGGAAGACCTGTTTGATCTGGCAAGACCAAAATATCAGGCAAACAAAGCATATGCAGAAGAGCTGAATGCAACCAAGAGCGAAGGCGGAAAATATAAATATGGTGTTGGCGTATCCCTTGGTATCTATGGCTGTGGTCTGGACGGCGTGGATTCTTCCGAGGCATGGGCTGAGCTGAATGAAGACAATACCGTAACGATCTATAACTCTTGGGAAGATCATGGACAGGGTGCTGATATCGGTACATTGACCCATGCACATGAGACTCTGCGTCAGGCAGGCATTACACCAGATCGCATCAAATTAGTGATGAACGATACTGGCCTTACACCGAACTCCGGTCCTGCAGGCGGATCTCGTTCCAACGTTATGTCCGGTAATGCAACACGCGTAGCATGTGAGATGCTGATCGATGCTATGAAGAAAGCAGACGGAACCTTCCGTACGTATGATGAGATGAAGGCAGAAGGCCTTGCTCTGAAATATGAGGGCAAATGGGTTGCTACCGAGTGTTCTGACTGCGATATGGAGACTGCACAGGGTAATCCGTTCTCCGTATATATGTACTGTATCTCCCTTCCAGTTGTCCGCGTAGAGATGGCAACCGGTAAGGTGAAGGTTGTGAAGTTTACCATGGTATCGGACTTTGGTACGATCATCAACAAGATCGTTGTGGATGGCCAGGTTATGGGCGCTATCGCACAGGGTATTGGTCTGGCACTGTCTGAGGACTTTGAAGACCTGAAGAAACATACAACGCTTCAGAAATGTGGTATTCCGTATCCGAATGATATCCCGGATGACATCGAGCTGGTATACCAGACCAACCATCCGCGGCCATTAGGACCTTACGGTGCTGCAGGCTGTGGCGAGGGACCGTTGGCTGCTCCGCATCCAGCAATCCTGAACGCAATCTATAATGCGACAGGCGCACGTATTACAAAGATTCCGGCACGTCCAGAAGTTGTAAAAGCGGCAATTGACGCACTATAAAAGATGAATAAAGATAGAGCTGTCGCAAATGTGGCGGCAGCTCTGTTTTTTTCATCTTTATTATCTGTTTCGAGAATAATATAGAATTACAGGGGGGATGAGATGGAGCAGGAGAGAGAGCATGGCTTTGTAGGAAAGCATTATCTGATGAAGCAGGCCTTTGGCCAGGAAGAACTGCACGAGAGAGAAGCCGTCTGTACCAGAGAAGATCCGCCTGCATGTATGTCTGCCTGTCCGCTTCATATTGATATGCGCGCAGTATGTGCCCATGCGGCAAAAGGAGATTTTAAAAAGGCAGCGGGGGTGATCCGTACAGCAATGCCTTTTTTGCATCTTTTGTCAAAGAAGTGTGGTAGATCCTGTATGACTGCATGTAAGTTGTCAGAGTTAGGGGACGGGATCATGCTAACTGCCTTGGAGAGGGCTTGTGCGCTGTATGGAGGATCAGGGGCAGTCAATGCATTTATGCTGCCCAAAAAGAGCCAGAAGACGGCGGTGTTTGGAGATGATCTTTTTGCGCTGGCATGTTGCTGGGAGCTGGGGAAAAAAGGCTATGAAGTTCACTGGTATACCACATGTGCTTCGATGAAAGAAGTGATCTTAGGGTGCGGACTTGCCGAAGAGGAGGCAGCGTCTGACCTGACTGCTTTTACTGGATTTCGGATTACGACAGAGAGACAGGAGAAATTGGATCGGGATTGCTTTGAGCAGGTGTATCCGGACGCAGATGCAGTTTGTGTGTCTCCGGCACTTTGCTGGGAGGGACTGCCAAACGGCGTGTACCAGGCAGAACAAAAGGAAGCCGCCGAACAGATACTGGCGGAGGCTAAGTATGCGGCGCTGATGGCGGAGCGGAAGATCCAGGGTGTCCATACAGACGAGAAGAGAGAAGAAAAAGTAAGTCGTCTGTTTGTCACAATGGATGGCGTAGAAGGCAGCAAGGCGTTGACGGACGTGGAGCATGTGACCAAAGAAAGCGCCATAGAGGAAGCAAAACGATGTATCCAGTGTCAATGCTTAGAATGTATCAAAGGGTGTGTCTATCTAAAGCATTACAAGCGCAATCCCAGAGCTGCCATTCGGGAGATCTACAACAATATGTCCATCGTGATGGGCAATCATATGGCCAATGGCATGATCAATGCCTGCGATGAGTGCGGGCAGTGTAAGACAGCATGTCCCAATGGATTTGACTATCCGGATGTATGCCGGATTGCCAAGCATACCATGGTGGAGACTGGGAAGATGCCTGCTTCGACCCATGAATTTGCCTTACTAGATGAAGCCTTTTCCAATCAGGAAGCATTTTTGGCAAGGCCGGAGCCGGGCTATGAGAATTGCAAGTATCTGTTTTTTCCTGGATGTCAGGCATCTGCGGTATCTCCGGATACAGTGGAAGCAGCCTATGCAGATCTTAGAGAGCGGCTGTCAGACGGTGTGGGTCTGATTCTTGGCTGCTGCGGAGCAGTGGCGAAGTGGGCAGCAAGAGAAGATCTGCTAAAAGCAGCCATGGAACAGTTCTTGTCTGCCTGGGAGCAGATGGGAAGACCGACAGTGATCTGTGCGTGTCCTACTTGCCAGAAAGTGTTAGGGGAGTACACCAAAGTGCCCACGATCGGCATCTGGGAGATCCTGCTTACCTCAGGACTCCATGCAGTAAGCCAGGAGACGGTTGCGATCCATGATGCCTGTGGAGCGAGAGGAAGCGAAAAGACGCAGGCGGATATCCGCGCTTTTGTAAAAGCTTTAGGCTGCAAGGTCGAGGAGACCGCATACAATAAGGATCTGGCGCCATGCTGCGGCTATGGAGGGTTGGTAAAATACGCGAATCCGGAAGTGGCAGGCAAGAAGGCTCATTTTGCGGCGGAACAAAGCGACAAAAAGATACTGACGTATTGTATGGCTTGCAGGGATCAGCTTTCCAGAGCAGGAGCGGACACTTGTCATATCCTGGAACTTTTGTATGATGTGAAACCAAAACCTGTGCCGGATATTTCCATGAGACGGGTGAATCGTCTGGTGCTGAAACAAAAGCTGTTGTCAAAGATATGGAAGGAAGAGTACAAGATGGAGACGATGCTGCCAGTGAGCTATCCACAGGAAGTCGAGGCACTGATGGAAGAGCGCATGATCTTAAAAAGTGATGTGGATGCGGTACTAAAAGCCTATGAGACTTCCGAGGAAGCAGTGTTTGACGAAGAACATGGCTGGTATGTGGCCAGTCTGCGCCTTGGAAATGTCACTTTTTGGGTGAAATTTACCAAAGGAGAGACGGGGTATCTGGTACATGGTGCATACAGCCATCGGATGACCGTGGAATAACGGAATATAGGAGTGGTTATGGCAGAAAAAAATTATTATACAATAGATCCTATGGGAAAATTGACCTGTGCAAAGTGCAAGCTGTCTCTGATGAAAGGAAAAGCTACGTTTGGGTATCTTGGCAATGCATTTCCGGTGGAACTTCCTGTCTGCCCAGGCTGTGGATATATCTATGTGCCAGAAGAGCTTGCCATGGGGAAAGTATTGACCGTTGAACGTAGCTTGGAGGATAAATGATCGGCGCACATCCTGGTGGTGTGGAGCTGACGAAGCGTTTGCTGGCATTATCAGATGTAAAGCCGCCGGCGAAGGTACTGGATCTGGGAGCGGGCAGCGGGGCATCCATACACTGTCTGAACGACTTAGGATATGAGGGAGTGGGAGTCGATCTGGCAGCGGGGACAGATGATCTGGTCCTAGAAGAAGATATGACAGCTCTTCCATTTGCGGATGAAAGTTATGATCTTTGTCTTGCGGAATGTAGCGTGTCTGTCTGCGGGGATGGACCCCTGGCGCTTCGGGAGGCGTACCGGGTGCTGCGCCGGGGCAAAAGCCTTTTGCTGTCCGATGTATATTTTAAAAAGGATTGTGCGCCGTGTCTTTCTATGCCTGGTCCGATGACACAGTCTCTGTGGGAGCAGGAGATCCAAAAGGCAGGGTTTACCATCCAGAAGTTCCAGGATGAGACGGCTCTTTGGCGGGCATTTTTCCTGGAAAGCCTCTGGAATGACAATGCAGACGCGGCGTGCTGTGACTTTTTTAAGGCAGCGGGAAAGGCGGGATGCGGGTATTTTCTTGCCTGGCTGAAGAAAGGAGAAGAAGATGGACCTATTTGATCGTATGCTGGAGTTGTCTAATAAAGGTTATTATTGTGCACAGATCCTTTTGATGCTGGCTCTGGAATCGGAAGAAAAGGAAAATCCGGATCTGATCCGGGCTATGAGCGGACTGACGGGCGGACTGGGATTTTGCGGACACCTGTGCGGGGCAATGACGGGAGGATGCTGTCTTTTAGGGTATTTTTGCGGAAAGGGCGAAGACGAAGAGATCGAAGACCCTAAAACGCAGGAAGTGATCAAACAATTTGTGGAGTGGTTTGAGACATCCATAGGAAGCCAATATCAGGGCTGGAACTGTGATGATATCTTAGAAGGAGATCCTTCCAATAAGATCAAGCGCTGTCCGGAAGTGGTGGAGAGTGTCTTTTTGAAATGTATGGAACTTCTTCAGGAGAACGGGATGCTGAGATGAAATACCAAGGATTGATTGCGGCCGCCGGACTCTCCAGCCGTATGGGAGCGTTTAAACCGTCTATGGAACTCAATGGGTTTCCCATGATTCAGATGACGCTGCAAAGCCTTAAAAATGCAGGGATTCGGGAGATTACGGTGGTTACAGGGCATCGGGCAGAAGAGATGGAGCAGCTCTTAGCACCTGAGAATGTAAGGCTGGTGCACAATGCTTCCTATAGAGAGACAGATATGCTGGCTTCTATTCGGTTAGGGCTTCGCTCTCTGAAAGAGCCAGCAGGAGTGTTTTTTTTACCAGGGGATCTTCCGCTGATCTCTCCTGGCAGCATGAGACAGGTACGGGACAGACTGGGACGGCTCTCGGACGGAACAGATGTTCTGGTTCCGATGACAGGCGGGCAGACTTCCCATCCTCCGGTGCTGCTGCCAGGCGGCATAGAGAAGGTGCTCCGATATGCAGGAGAAGGAGGATTAAAAGGGGCCTTTTCTTCGATGCAGGCGGAGTATATAGAGATTGAGGATGCTGCTACTTTGGCAGATGCAGATGTCCGTGGGGATTTTTCCAGACTGATAAGCTATGCCAAAGAGCACAGAGGAGTCTCCCTGAAACTGTGTAAAGACTGGTATCGGGAAGCAGATCTTCCCTCTCATATCCAGGCACATTGCCTGGCAGTGGGAGAGCTGGCAGGCTGGATGGCAGAACGCCTGACAGAACACGGAGCCTGTCTGGATACAGAACTGTGCAGAAGCGGCGGGTATCTTCACGATCTTTTTCGGCTCTCGAAAGACCACGAGGCAAAAGCAGGTGCATTTTTAAGAGAAAAGGGCTATCTGGCTCTTGCAAAGATCGTAGAGGGACACCACAGCTTTTCTAGGGAACCAGAGACGGTCTGTGAGGAATGTACGATTGTGTGTCTGGCAGATAAGCTGATACAGGAGGATAGGAGAGTCACACCCAGAGAACGCTATCAAAAAGCATTTACCTATCATCCGGTTAAAGAGAGGATTCTTAGGGATCTGAAGATCTGTGAGAAATTGATGGAAGAATTTGAGGTGATAACAGGTGAAAAGCTATGAACAGCCAATCTATATGAATAATGCGGCGACTTCCTGGCCCAAGCCGCCAGAAGTGGCAGAGGCGGTGGCTTCGTCGCTTAACGCGATACCAGGGGAAGCGAATCGCGGCGGAGTTACCGATTTTGATGTGTTTCAGGAGGTCCGGACAGAACTGGCAAGGCTTATGGGGATCAGTTGTCCATCTCAGATTGCCCTTGGACCCAATTCTACCTGGGGTCTTAATCAGGCGATCTTTGGTTATCCTCTGAAACCAGGTGACGTGGTCCTCTCCACAAAAGCGGAGCACAATGCGGTACTCAGGCCGCTCTGGGTTCTGGAACAAAAAGGTGTCACAGTGATCAAAGTCCCTGTGGACAGAGTCGGCAGAGTCTCTGCGTCCGATTGGAAAGAAGCACTTTTAGCACATCGGCCCAAGCTCTGTATCCTGACGCATGCTTCCAATGTGACCGGGGCAGTCAATGACATAGAGACGCTGGCCAGAGAAGCCAAAGAAGCAGGGGCGGATGTTCTTTTGGATGTATCGCAGACACTGGGGTGCGTTCCGGTTCAGCTATCCCAGTGGGGAGTGGATTTGGCGGCTTTTACCGGACATAAATATCTCTTAGGGCCGCAGGGGACCGGAGGTGTGTATGTGAGGGAAGGACTGTATCTGCATCCGCATATGGTGGGCGGAACGGGCGTGAAGAGCGACCTGAAGGAGATGCCCGAAGAGATGCCTTTGCATCTGGAGGCTGGTACAGGCAATGAACCCTCCTATCATGGTCTGTTGGCAGCGCTTCGCTGGAGCAGAGAACATCCGATGGATCAGGAAGCGTTGCGGGCGTGCACCAGACGTCTGACAGAGGGACTTACCAAGCTGGGATGTCAGGTGATCCTGCCAGAAGAGCCATCCACGCCGGTGGTCTCTTTTGGGATACCGGGGATCACTTCTTCGGAGGCAGCGGATATATTAACCGGCAGCTATGATATCATCCTTCGCAGCGGACTTCACTGTGCACCGGAGATTATGGAAGAGATCGGGATGAAGGGGGGCACCCTTCGATTGAGTTTGTCGCGTTTTACCACAGAAGAAGAGGTCGAACAGGTGCTTTTGGCTGTTCGGGATCTAGTGGAGAGCGGTCTATGAATTTTCAATGTAAAAAAGTAGAGAACTGTTTTGCAGAAGCAAGAACCTATGAATATGCGATTCCTATTACCGGAAAAGAACTGCTTGCTTTTCTGGATGGCTGGGAGATCAGAGAAAATCACAGGTTCCGCCGTCCGGTTTTTTCGGCAAAGCAGGGAGTTCTGGAGATCAAGGGTATCCTGGCGGCCTGCGTAGTGAAGATCAATTATTCCGCAGGCGGCTGGGAACAGGAAAAGGAGAAGATGGAGCAATGGTTGAATCAGCTGGTGATCGAAGACGAATCGGTGTGACACAGAGTGTCTGCCCAGAGTGTCTTAATGTGATTCCTGCCGAGAAGGTGGTCTGTGAAGATGGGATCTATTTGGAGAAAACTTGTGCCGAGCATGGAAACTACAAGACACTGATCTGGGAAGGCAGCCTTGAGAGCTATGAAGCCTGGGGCAGTGATCTGCAGCCGGCGGACAAGTTGGAAAAGACGCATCAGGTGCAAAAAGGCTGTCCTTATGACTGCGGGTTGTGCGAAGCACATGAGAGAAGGGGATGCTGTGTCCTTTTGGAAGTGACAAGCCGGTGCAATCTCAACTGTCCGGTCTGTTTTGCCCAGGCTGGCGGGCCAGAGAGCCTGGATGTACCGATGGAAGAACTCAAAAAGCAGATGGAGCATCTGATGCCACATGGGGGTCCATTTAACCTGCAGATCTCCGGCGGAGAACCGACAGTCCGGGACGACCTTCCGAAGATTATTCAGATGGGAAGAGAGAAAGGCTTTACGTTTTTCCAGTTAAATACCAACGGACTGCGTTTGGCAGAGGAGGCAGGATATGCCCAAAAGTTGAAAGAGACAGGGCTTTCCTGTGTCTTTTTACAGTTTGATGGACTTTCGGATGAGGTATATCGGGTCTTAAGGGGCAGGCCTCTGTGGGAGAAGAAACAGGCAGCGATCGACGCATGTGAGCGCGCGGGACTAGGAGTGGTCTTAGTGCCGGTGATCACGCCGGGAGTCAATGAGGATCAGGTAGGGGCGATCTTATCCTACGGGATCAGCCGGATGCCTGTGGTGCGCGGCGTGCATTTTCAGCCGATCAGTTACTTTGGAAGGTGCCTGCAGGCGCAGGGAAGCTATCGGATTACGATACCGAAGCTTTTAAGGCTGATCGAAGAACAGACCAACGGACAGATGCGCACGGAAGACTTCACCGGGGGAAATGCGACCAATCCTTACTGTACGTTTCAGGGGAACTATCTGAGGCAGGAGGATGGTAGTATGCAGCCTATGCTTCATGGGACGGCAAGAGCCTATGCGACCTCTGAGCAGGCGCGGGCCTTCGTGGCAAGACAGTGGCGCGGCCCGGAAGGAAGCTGCTGTAGCGAAGAGCCATCCGATACCTGCTGCTGTGGCACCATACAGCCGTCAGGGTCAGAGAGCACCTGCTGCTGTGGAAGCGATTCTTCCAACGCGGACAGCGGCTGTTCCTGCTGTGGTGAGGATACGGCGCAGATGCAGTTAGATACCTCTTCTCTGGATGAGTTTCTGATCAAGAGGCACAACAACACCTTTGCAGTCTCTGGTATGCTGTTTCAGGATGCCTGCAACCTGGATCTGGAGCGTCTGCGCCGCTGTTATATCTTAGAGACAGACAGCCGTTATGGAATGGTGCCTTTTTGCGCCTACAATATGACAAGCATAAAAGGAAAGGCGCTGTACCGATGAACAGATCCGCGCTGGACGCACTGGTCAGAGAGCAGGAAGGGCTGACGCATTTGACCAGAGAAGCGATAGAAGAGATACAACTGAAAAAGTTGAACCAGCTTCTTGCAAAGGAACAAAGACGGGGCGGGTTTTACAAAGGATTGCCTGCAGAGCTTTCCAGCCTGTCTGAATTGTCCCGTCTGCCTTTTACGACCGAGGCAGACCTGAAAGAACACGGACATCGGATGGTATTGCTTAGCCAGTCAGAGATAGACAGAGTACGGACCGAACAGACTTCTGGCACCACAGGACAGGGAAAGAGGGTCTACTATTCTCTGGCAGATAATGAACGGACCATTGCTTTTTTTGCCGCAGGACTCTCGGAGCTTGTGCATCCAGAGGAAAAGACCATGATCTGTATGCCTTTTTCCGGTCCGGGCGGCTTGGGAGAACTGATCGCGGAAGCGATAAGACGTCTGGGAGCACTCCCTCTTTGTGTGGGGATTGGAAAAAGCTATGGAGAACTTCTTACGGTTCTTCATAAGGAGAAGCCAGAGACTTTTGTGGGGATGCCTGTTCCGCTTCTGTCTCTTTTGCGTCTGCAAAAAAAGAGCAGCCTGGCACGTGCGCTCGTCAGTGCAGATGCTTGTCCATTGACAGTCACAGAAGAGATTGAGCACAGGCTGAAGAGCCGTTTGTATCCGCATTATGGTTCACGGGAGACAGGGCTTGGAGGAGCCGTTACCTGTCCTGCATTTTCCGGTATGCATCTAAGAGAGAATGATATTATTCCAGAGATTATTGATGCAGCGGGTACTCCGCTTCCAAAAGGACAGTGGGGAGAACTGGTGATCACGACGATACAGGCAGATGCCATGCCGCTGATCCGCTATCGGACAGGGGATTACACCCGCCTGAACGCAGAGGCGTGCCCGTGCGGCAGCCCACTTGTCAGACTGGACCGTGTAGTTCGGTTGGGAGAGAAGTCACAGATGGCAGAACTGGACAGCCAGGTGTTCAGGCTTCCGAATCTGGTGGATTATCGTGCCAGAAAAAAAGAGGGTGTTTTGTATTTGGACGGATATGTTACAAACGTTTGTTCTGATTTGCCAAAGGAGTTGTCAGGCTGTCCGGTAAGCTGGAATCTTAAGCCGTTTTCACCGGAACAGATGCCCTGCTATCTGGCAAAGCGGAGTATTTTGTAATATGGGGGATTTCGATGAGAGAATTTTACTGCAACACCCGTGTAAGGGTGAAAGGAAAAGAGTCTAAAGATAATCATTATTTTGGTCGCGGGGTAGCAGATCTTCTTCACGGAGTGGAACAATACCACTCTTTGAACCTGTCTGCAAAATATATGGGGATGGCTTACAGCAAAGCCTGGAAAATTATACGATTAGCAGAGGAGACGCTGGGAATTCAGCTTCTGTACCGCATGGGGAAAAATGGCTCCAGACTGACTGAAGAAGGGATAAGTCTTCTGGAAGTCTATGAAAAAGCAGAACAGGAAGCTTCTAAAGTCGTATGTGATATTTTTGAAGATTATTATCGGGAAAAAGAACATAATCCCAAGGAGGTAAGGTATGAGGTGTATTAATACGGTGGACGCAGTCGGGCATTTACTTTGCCACGATATTACAAGAATTGTAAAAGACGTAGTAAAAGATACCGCATTTCGAAAAGGGCACGTGGTTGCAGAGGAAGATATTCCGGTGCTTTTGTCACTGGGAAAGGATCATCTGTATGTATGGGAAAAAGATGAGAATATGCTGCATGAAAATGATGCAGCACAGATTCTGTATGAGGTGTGTAAAAATGAACACATGCACCCGACACCGGTCAAAGAGGGAAAGATCGAACTGATTGCGGACTGTGACGGATTATTCCGGGTGGATGTGGAGAGATTGGACAGGATTAATGAGATCGAGGAGATCATGATTGCCACCAGGCACAGCAACACCGCAGTGAAAAAAGGAGACCGCCTGCTTGGGACGAGAGTGATTCCTTTGATAATCGCAAAAGAAAAGATGCAGCAGGTAAAAGAGACCGCAGGAGCAGAACCTTTGGTATCTCTGACTCCGTTTCGGCCGATGAAAGCAGGGATTGTCACAACAGGCAATGAGGTGTATCATGGAAGAATCAAGGATACCTTTACGCCTGTGGTGACAGAGAAGCTGTCCACCTATGGAATACAGGTATTTCGGCAGATCCTGTGCGATGATGATCAGGAGAAGATCACCAATGCGATTTTGACTCTGAAAGAAGAAGGCGCAGATATGATTCTCTGTACCGGAGGCATGAGTGTGGACCCGGACGACCGTACGCCAGGTGCCATCAAACACACAGGAGTAAAGATCGTCTCCTATGGAGCACCCGTACTTCCAGGTGCCATGTTCCTTTTGGCGTATTTTGAAGACGGGACGCCAGTGATGGGACTTCCGGGCTGCGTGATGTATGCAAAAGCCAGTGCGTTTGATCTGATACTGCCTCGTATCGCAGCAGGATTTCCAGTAACCAGAAAAGAGATTGCACGTATGGGAAATGGCGGATTCTGTTTAGGATGTAAAACCTGTCATTATCCAGACTGTGGTTTTGGAAAAGGTGTATAAGTTTAAGAAAGGATTGATCGTAACATGAAACAGAAGATCGAGACGATGATTCAGACCTTAGAGCAGCATCAAGCGCTGATTTTAGTCAGTATCCTGGCAAGTTCCGGCTCCACCCCAAGGGGAGCCGGAGCGATGATGCTGGTCTTTGAGGACGGACATGCAGAAGGAACCATTGGCGGAGGCGCGGTGGAATATGCAGCGCAAAAACACGCCAGAGAGCTGTTGGATAAGAAAGAGTCTGACACCGTAGGCTACAGCCTGAAAAAAGATGATGTTGCCAATTTGGGGATGGTCTGCGGCGGAGATGTAAAAGTGTTCTTCCAGTATCTCGAAGGAGAGCAGCAGCTGCCGCTTCTGTACCAGATGCGAAAAGCATGTGCCGCCAACGAAAATGCATGGATGATCCGCAGGTTTGAAGGACATAAAGTGACCGCGATGGCTCTCTATAACAAAGGAGGACTATCCTGCGGCGAAGGGATACAAGAGGAGGAGATCCGGGATCTGTTAAAGCCGGGAGCTGTCTACAAAGAAGGAGAGGTCTCCTGGTATGCAGAGCCGATCAGCCAGAGCGGACATGTCTATGTCTTTGGCGGCGGGCATGTCTCTTCAGAGCTGGTTCCTGTGTTGGCGCATGTGGGCTTTTCTGTGGTGGTCTTTGAAGATCGGGAAGAATTTGCAGACCCTGAGAGATTCTCAGGAGTGGCAGAGACGATTTTAGGAGATTTTACAAAGATCGGAGAGAAGATCACATTCACTGAGCAAGACTATGTGGTGATTATGACACGGGGGCATCAGGCGGATTTTGAAGTGCTCGCACAAGTATTAAAACTGCCGCTTAGTTATATCGGCTGTATCGGAAGCCGCAAAAAGATCGCAGTGACAAAAGAACGGCTGACGGCTCTTGGATATCCGGAAAATATCTATGACCGGGTACATTCGCCGATTGGACTTTCCATCGGTGCAGAGACGCCAGCAGAGATTGCCATCAGTATTGCAGGTGAGATGATCCAGCACAGGGCACAGACAGGGGGATGACGGGTTCATCCCCCGATCTGTGACATTTTACGAAGCTCTTCACCGCCCTCTATGGCAGAGTGATAGAACTGATGTTCACTTGGCTTGTGGAGGATCGCATCCTGCATGGCAGACAGGATTTTTTCGTCGTCTGCCCCTTCTCTAAGCATTTTTTTCAGATTGATGCCATTATTATAGTAGAGACACAACTTTAACAGGCCGTCAGCCGTCAGCCGGATACGGTTGCACTCGTGGCAGAATTTGCCATGGATGGCGTCGATAAATCCGATATATCCCTGAAACCCCGGAATTGTCACATAGACAGCCGGGCCATTGCCCCGGATCTCACAGGAAGACTGATAATCCGGATAACGGGAGGATAAAAGGGCAAGTAGGGTATCCCGGTCGTATCCTTGATATTCCCTTCCATAACCGATGGGCATGATCTCGATAAAACGGACATCGATTGGATAGTCATGGGCCAACTGGATCAGATCCCAAAATTCGCTGTCATTTACCCCTTTCATCAGGACGGTGTTGATCTTAGTCCGGATACCGGATGCCTGACAGGCCATGATTCCATCGATCACCCTGGCAAAATCCCGACGTCTGGTGATCTGATAGAATGTGTCCGGATGCAGCGTATCAAGACTGATATTGACCCCGTCGATACCCATCTTGACAAGATCCGGAAGATGGTCTTTTAACAGGACGCCATTGGTCGTGATCGTGACCTGTTTCGTATCCGGCAGTTCTTTTAATTGCTGCAAAAAGTCCATGCAGCCTTTTCTGACCAAAGGTTCCCCGCCAGTCATCTTAAACTTGCTGATGCCAAGCTTCCCGGTCAGACGACAGATGTGCAGGATCTCTTCAAAACGAAAGATCTCTTCGTGAGAGATCGAAGGGAGATCTTCCGGCATACAATATCTGCAGCGCAGGTTACAGCGGTCTGTAATAGAAATGCGCATATAGTCAATGGTTCTGTTATGCATATCTTTCATGCTTATTCACCTCTTTGATATTTTATTAACAGTATACCAAAGAATCCGGGAAAAATATATAGTTTTTGTGAAAATAATTCAAAATAAAACAGTGCATTTTATCGATAGCTTAGGCAAAATAACGAAAAATAGTTTTGTTATTCTGAAAATAGTATAATAAATTACCAAAAAAACTGTTTACAAGAAATGGAAAAAAAGATATACTATAAATATCTGATAATATAAGTTTTTTTGGATGAAAAATAAAATGTTTTGAGTATGAAAGCTTTTATCATCAGAAAAATTATTTTTTAAAAGGGGGACATAAAAAATGGCAAGATTTACTTTACCAAGAGATCTGTATTTCGGAAAAGACGCGTTGGAGAGTCTGAAGACAATCTCTGGGAAAAAAGCAATCGTAGTATCCGGTGGAAGTTCAATGAAAAAAGGTGGCTTTCTGGATAAGGTAGGGGATTATCTGAAAGAAGCTGGCATGGAAGTTAAATTCTTTGAAGGCGTAGAGCCGGATCCGTCTGTTGAGACCGTTATGAAGGGTGCAGCAGCTATGAAAGAGTTTGAGCCGGATTGGATCGTTGCAATCGGCGGTGGTTCACCAATCGATGCTGCAAAAGCTATGTGGGCATTTTATGAGTATCCAGATGTAACTTTTGAGGATCTGATTACTCCGTTTAACTTCCCCAAACTCAGAACAAAAGCTAAATTCTGTGCAATCTCTTCCACTTCTGGTACAGCTACAGAAGTAACGGCATTCTCCGTTATCACAGATTATGCAAAAGGTATCAAATATCCGCTTGCTGATTTCGAGATCACACCAGATATCGCAATCGTTGACCCGGCACTTGTTACAAGCCTTCCAGTAAAACAGGTTGCATTTACGGGTATGGATGCTCTGACTCATGCAATCGAAGCTTATGTTTCTACATTAAATAATCCATTTACCGATCCGTTGGCAATCAAAGCAATCGAGATGGTATTTGATTATCTGTTACAGTCCTACAGCCTGGATATGGATGCAAGAGAGCAGATGCACTATGCACAGTGCCTCGCTGGACAGGCATTCTCCAACGCACTTTTGGGTATTGTACACTCTATGGCACATAAGACAGGTGCAGTCTTCTCTACAGGCCATATTCCTCATGGCTGCGCAAATGCAATCTATTTGCCATACGTTATCAAATACAACGCTCATGAGCCAGAGGCAATGAGAAGATATGCAGATATTGCAAGAAGAGTTGGCCTTGGCGGAACTTCTGAAAAAGCACAGGTGAATGCACTGATCGACAAGATCGAATCCTTCAACCGCGCAATGAACATTCCGAAGACTATCCAGGAATTTGGCGTAAAAGAAGACGAGTTCTTAGAGAAATTGGATGCAATCGCAGCAAATGCAGTAGCAGATGCATGTACTGGTTCCAATCCAAGAAGCATCACTCCAGAGCAGATGGCACAGCTGTTCAAGTGTACATTCTACGGAACCGAAGTAGATTTTTAAAAATAAGATACATAAGGTATATGCTGTGTTCTGCCCGTGTTGGATAACTGACACGGGCAGACTGTTTTGCTTGCATATTTGGGTTGTTCATAGTAAGATAAAAGATAAGAAATACAGGAATCGGAGGAGAGTAAAATGGGGAAGATCAAAGCGGTCAATATCAGTGTGAAAAAGGGGACACAGAAGGTGAATGTTCATTCTGCCAAAGTGATCAAGGACTTTGGTCTGGAGAATGACGCACACGCTGGAAAATGGCATCGGCAGGTCAGCCTTTTATCCTATGAGAAGATCGAGGACTTTAAGGCAAAGGGAGCACCTGTACAGGAAGGGGCTTTTGGAGAGAATCTGATCGTGGAAGGGATTGACTGCAGAACACTGCCTGTGGGGACGAAGCTGGTGTCTGGCGAAGTGATCTTAGAAGTGACACAGATTGGAAAACAGTGCCACAGCGGTTGTGAGATCTACAAGATTATGGGGGATTGTATTATGCCAAGAGAGGGGATCTTTACCCGTGTACTGCATGGGGGAGTGATCTCGGAAGGCGATACCATTGACGTGATGGAGGGATAGGATGAGAGCGGCGATTATCACATCCAGCGACTCTGGATATGCAGGACAGAGAGAAGATGTAAGTGGTCCGGTGATTCAAAAGATCTTAGAACAACATGGTTATGAAGTGGTGCATCAGATTCTGCTGCCGGACGACAGAGAGATGCTTGCAAAGGAGATGGCGCGCATTGCAGATGAAGGGATTGCAGACTTGCTGTTGACTACAGGAGGGACTGGATTTTCTCCGCGTGACTGTATGCCGGAAGCGACCGCAGATATTACAGAGCGGGTTGTGCCGGGGATCCCGGAGGCGATTCGTGCTTACAGCATGACGATCACACCAAGAGCCATGTTGAGCCGGGCAGCGGCAGGGATTCGCAAATCCACACTGATCATCAATCTTCCCGGCAGCCCCAAAGCTGTGAGGGAGAGTTTAGAATATATTATGCCTGCGCTTGGACATGGACTGGCGATCCTCTTAGGAAAGGCTTCTGACTGTGCAAGAAAATAAGACAAGGCAGGATGTCTGCGGGGGGAAAAGATGGAATTAACTCATTTTGACGAACATGGAAAAGCGGTCATGGTAGACGTGACAGACAAGCAGGATACCGTCAGAGAAGCGACTGCTGCGGGAAAGATCGTAGTGAGTCAGGCGGTCTATGATGCCATTGAACAGGGCAAGATTGGAAAAGGAGATGTACTTGGGGTGGCTACAACCGCAGGGATTATGGGGGCTAAGAGGACAGCAGATCTGATCCCTATGTGTCATATTCTGCCGATTACCAACTGCCGGATTCGATTTGAGATGGTTCCTGAGGAGCGGACAGTCTACTGCTATTGTACCGTGAAAGTGACCGGAAAGACCGGTGTGGAGATGGAAGCACTGACGGGGGTCAGCGTTGCACTTCTGACGGTGTATGATATGTGTAAGGCGTTGGACAAGTCTATGGAGATTGGAGAGATCTATCTGTGCAAAAAGACCGGAGGGAAAAGCGGAGTGGTGGAAAATCCTTCCAGACGCGAGCCCCACTGACACAGCAGAATCCATATATGGTAAGGTGTCTGTTGCCATGAACAGAACAAAAGAGCGCAGGTTCGACAAAATTCGGAACTGCGTTTTTTTGTGCGCAAATGGATTGCCAAAAAAAGCTCTTGGTGTTATAATACCTTATAATTGGGTTAAGTGTCGATTGCTGAAGGGAAAAGGTAAAATATGTTTGATTATCGCATTGGGGCTGGAAATCCGGCTTATTTGGGAGTGACAAGAACAGGAAAAGACATCAATTTTGCGGTAGTGGTGAGGGATGGGAAGGAGTGCAGTCTGCTTTTATATCAAAAGGATACGAAAGAGATCGCAGTGAAGATACCTTTTACGGAAGAGATGCGCTTTGGGGATATCTATGCTATGCAGATTGAGCAGTTTCCTGTAAAAGAATATGAGTATAATTATTGGATCGACGGAGCTGCTATGGTGGACCCGTATACAAGATCGCTAAGGGGGAGAGAGATCTGGGGAACCTGTGTGGACAAGCCGAATATGCTTTGGTCTGGCTTTGTTACAGAGCGTTTTTCATGGCAGGGGGATAAGCCGCCTGCGATTCCTTATGAGGAGTGCATTTTATATGTGACGCATGTACGGGGGTTTACGATGGATGCGTCGGCAAAAGTGCGCCGTCCGGGTACATTTGCCGGTGTGAAGGAAAAGATTCCTTATTTAAAGAGCCTGGGGATCAATCAGTTGGAACTGCTGCCGGTGTATGAGTTTGGAGAGCTGGAAAAAGAGGCACCTCATAAAAAGCATATGCCGCTTAGAAAAGACAGTGGAGAGCGGTTGAATTACTGGGGATATGGGAGCGCGTATTATTTTGCCCCTAAGGCTTCTTACAGTGCGACAGGGAATCCTGTAAGAGAATTAAAAGAACTGGTAAGGGAGCTACATAAAAATGGCATGGAACTGATTCTGGAGTTTTATTTTCCAGAAAAGACCAGCCCACATCTGATTATGGACTGTATCCGATACTGGGTATCGGAATATCATATTGATGGGGTCCATGTGAACAGCCAGGAGAGTGTGGTTCAGGTATTGGCAACCGACCCGCATCTGTCAGGGATCAAGATCATGAGTGAGTATTTTCCACTCTCAAAGATCTATGAAGCAGATTATTATCCGGCAGAGCGCAGACTGGCAGAATATCATGAAGATTTTCTGCAAAAGGCACGGCGCTTTTTAAAAGGGGAGGAAGGGATGCTCTCGCCGATGGCGGAGTGTATCCGCCGCAATCCGAAGCAGCAGGCAGTGATTAACTATATGGCCGGACACAATGGATTTACGTTTCAGGATATGGTCTCTTTTGATATCAAGCACAATGAGGCCAATGGAGAGGACAACCGGGACGGCTGTGATTATAATTACAGTTGCAATTATGGAGAAGAGGGCTTAGAAGTATCCAAAGGGCTTAAAAAGCTTCGCAGACGGCAGATTCGCAACGCATTTCTTTTGCTTTTACTCTCCCAGGGAGTTCCAGCGATCTATGGCGGAGATGAGATGGGAAATTCGCAGCAGGGCAACAACAATGTCTGGTGTCAGGACAATGAACTGTCCTGGATTCAGTGGAGCCGCAAAAAAGAAGATAAAAGACTGACGGATTTTGTGCGGGAGGCGATTTTGTTTCGAAAACGCTCAGCAGCTTTTGGGCGGCGCGAAGAATACAGGATGAGGGATTACCTGTCGAAAGGGATGCCGGATTTGTCTTATCATGGAAAAAAAGCGTGGTATGGAGAATTTGAACATTACAACCGGCAGATGGGGATTCTCTATGCAGGCTGCTATACAGGAGAAGAGACGTGCTATGTGCTCTATAACATGCATATGGTAGAACATGAGCTGGCGCTTCCGACGCTGTCTTGTGGGGAACGGTGGCATGTGAAGGCGGATACTATGAGAGAAGAAAGCGTATTTTATCAAGATGGAGAGGAGCCTCTTTTGGAAGATCAGAAGATGGCGAAAGTTCCGCCCCGGACAATTATGATATTGGCAGGTAAAAGAGATGAAACTGATTAATATATGGAAGCATTTTTATACCATTACGGAACACAAAGTGATGGTGGCGCGGCATTGTTTTAAGGTGGGGATGTACTGGCAGGGACTGACGCATGACCTGTCCAAGTATACGCCGGCAGAATTTTGGCAGGGCTGCAAATATTATCAGGGGTTTCAAAGTCCCAACAATGCAGAACGGGAAGATAAAGGATATTCTGCAGCCTGGCTGCATCATAAAGGGAGAAATAAGCACCACTATGAATACTGGATTGACTACAGTCTGAAGCCTAAACGCTGTATGGCAGGGATGAAGATGCCCATGCGGTATTTTAACGAGATGATTATGGACCGCATCGCTGCATCAAAAGTGTATGAAGGGAAAAAATATACCCATCATTCACCCCTTGCTTACTATGAAAAAGGCAAAGGAAGCTATCTGATCCACGAGGAGACGAGAACTCTTTTGGAATATATGCTGCATATGTTAGATGAAAAGGGAGAGGAATTTACATTTCGTTTTATGAAAAAATACATGATAGGAAAAAAAGAGTATCCAAAGCTTAGAAAATGGAAGAAAAAGGGGGGAGTGCATGACCATCCGGGAAAAGACAGAACTCTTTGAAAAGGAGTATCTAAGTCCTTACGCGGCGCTTAGTATGGAGTCAAAGGGAAGAGACAAAGAGGAGATTCCCTGTGATATCCGTCCGGTTTATCAGAGGGATCGGGACCGGATCCTCCACTGCAAGGCTTTTCGGAGGTTAAAACATAAGACACAGGTGTTTTTAACGCCCAAAGGAGATCACTATCGGACCCGTCTGACGCATACGCTGGAGGTGGCACAAAATGCCCGGACGATCGCGAGGGCACTTCGGCTCAATGAGGATCTGACAGAGGCGATCGCTTTGGGACACGACCTTGGGCATACGCCTTTTGGACATGCCGGAGAGCGTGCGCTGAATCATATCTGCAGCGAGGGGTTTGCTCATTATAAACAGAGCGTGCGTATCGTGGAGCGCTTAGAGAAAAGTGGTATGGGATTAAATCTCACTTGGGAAGTGCGGGACGGGATCTTAAACCATCAGATGACAGGAAAGGCGGCGACTTTAGAGGGCAGGATTGTCCGATATTCAGATAAGATCGCTTATATCAACCATGATGTGGACGACGCCATACGAGGCGGGATCATCCGGGAGATTGATCTTCCCAGGGCTTACACTGATATCCTGGGACATTCCACCAGAGAGCGGCTCAATACCATGATTCATGATATTGTGGAGCAAAGTCTTGACAAGCCGGATATTCGCATGTCAGAAGAGGTGGAATATGCATTTATGGGGATGCGCAGGTATATGTTTGAAAATGTATATACCAATACCAAGGCAAAAGGAGAAGAAAAAAAGGCAGAGAATATTGTAAAAGAACTGTTTTTATATTATATGGAGCATCCGGAGCTTTTGCCTAATGAGTATGTGGAACGGATGTGGTATACCGGTGAGACACAAGAGCGAAGCGTCTGCGATTATATTGCAGGGATGACAGATCAATATGCTATATCTAAATTTCAGGAATTTTTTATACCAGATTCCTGGAAATCTTGACAGGAATCAGGTGAGCTATGGGTTTTTATTCGCAGGATCTTGTGGAAGAGGTCCGTTCCAGAAGTGATATCGTGGATGTAATCTCTGGTTATCTCAAATTGCAGAGAAAGGGCAGCAATTATGTGGGGGTCTGTCCCTTTCACAATGACCGTAATCCCTCCATGTCTGTGAACCAGTCGCGCCAGATCTATCACTGTTTTAGCTGTGGTGCGGGCGGAGATGTCTTTAAATTTGTCATGGAATATGAGAATCTGACATTTCCGGAAGCCATGAAAGTATTGGCAGACCGGGCGGGGATTGCACTCCCTGAGAGGGAGAGTTCGAAAGAGGCAAAGCAACAGGCGGACATTAAAGCACAGATTATGGAGATGAATAAGCTTGCAGCAAAATATTACTATTATACCTTACGGCAGCCTGCGGGAAAAAAAGGGCTGGATTATCTGCTTGGCCGGCAGCTTTGTATGGAGACGATTCAGAAATTTGGCCTTGGTTATGCAGACCAGTACAGCAACAGCCTGTACCGCTATCTGAAGAGCAAAGGATATTCGGATCAGCTTTTAAAAGAATCCGGGCTGATGCAGGTGGATGAAAAAAGGGGGATGTATGATAAATTTTGGAACAGGGTGATCTTTCCAATTATGGATTCCCGTAACCGGGTTATTGGTTTTGGCGGCCGGGTAATGGGAGAGGGCAAGCCCAAATATCTTAATTCACCAGAGACCAAAGTATTTGACAAAAGCAGGAATCTGTATGGGCTGAATCTGGCCAGACTGAGCCGAAAGCCGAATATCATCTTGTGTGAGGGTTATATGGATGTGATTGCGATGCACCAGGCGGGATTTTCACAGGCAGTTGCTTCGCTGGGAACGGCTTTTACGGTACAGCAGTCGGTGATTCTTAAGCGCTACACCAATGAAGTGCTGTTGACTTATGACAGTGATGAGGCAGGTGTGCGTGCAGCCCAGCGGGCGATCCCCATCTTAAGAGATGCAGGACTGACTGCTAAGATTATCAATATGGAGCCTTATAAAGACCCAGATGAATTTGTCAAAGCCATGGGAGCCGAAAGCTTTCAAAAGCGAATGGACGAAGCCGAAAGCAGTTTTTCTTTTGAGCTTCGGATGATGGAGCGGCAGTATGACTTTGAGGAGCCGGAGAGCAAGACCGCATTTTTTAAAGCGCTGGCAGAGAAGCTTTTAACGTATGAGCAGGGAATCGAGCGAAATAATTATGTACAGGCGGCGGCGAAAAGGTATCATCTGAGATATGAGGAACTCCTAGATCTGGTTGCTCAGACAGGAAAGAGGCTGGGAGGCCTGACACGGGCACCCGCTCCCATACAGCCGGTGCGTCAGAAAAAGAGACTAGAAGATGCAGGTCTTTCGTCTCAGCAGCTGTTGATTACCTGGATGAGCTTAGAAGAACACATGTTCTCTGTGGTTCGCAGATATGTGAGTCCGGAGGAATTTACAGATCCGCTTTGTCAAAAAGTGGCGAAACTTTTAGAGGAACAAAAGGCTAAAGGACAGTTTCATCCGGCCGCTTTGTTTCAGTATTTTACAGAGGATGAGGAGCAAAAGAAAGTGTCAGCAATGCTTGGAGGAGCGCTTCCTGTGATGTCCGGCCGGGAAGAGGAAGAAAAGGCACTTCAGGAGACGATACTGCGAGTGAAACAAAACCATATTGCCTGGCAGACGAAGCATATGGACCCCAATGACATGGAAATGCTCCAAAAAATCATACAGAAACGCCGGGAAATGGAGAAATTGCATATTTCTTTGGATTAAGGATAAAATATGAACAATTATGGAAGGAAGAACCAGTATGGAAGAAAATGTAGTAAAATTCAGTGATAAGTTGAAAGAACTGCTTTCGATTGCAAAAAAGAAGAAAAATGTGCTGGAGTATCAGGAAATCAGTGATTTTTTCAACGATATGGAGCTGGATGCAGAGAAATTTGAAAAGATTCTAGATTTTCTTGAGCAGAATAATATTGATGTGCTTCGCATCACGGACGACGACGATGACAGCAGTATCATCTTAAGCGATGATGACGACGTGGACGTGGAGCAGATCGACTTGTCTGTTCCTGATGGTGTCAGCATCGAGGACCCGGTTCGTATGTATCTGAAAGAGATAGGCAAAGTGCCTCTTCTGAGCGCAGAAGAGGAGATCGAACTGGCGAAACGGATGGAGCTTGGAGACGAGGATGCCAAAAAACGCCTGGCAGAGGCCAATCTGCGTCTGGTGGTCAGCATTGCCAAACGCTATGTGGGCCGCGGGATGTTGTTTTTGGATCTGATTCAGGAAGGAAATCTGGGACTGATCAAAGCAGTGGAAAAATTTGACTACCGCAAAGGGTATAAATTCAGTACCTATGCTACCTGGTGGATTCGCCAGGCGATTACAAGGGCGATCGCGGACCAGGCCAGGACGATTCGGATTCCGGTGCATATGGTGGAGACGATCAATAAATTAATCCGGGTGTCGAGGCAGCTTTTGCAGGAATTGGGCAGAGAGCCTCAGCCGGAAGAGATCGCGGTAGAGATGAATATGCCGGTGGAACGAGTACGGGAGATCTTAAAGATCTCTCAGGAGCCGGTATCATTGGAGACTCCAATCGGTGAGGAAGAAGACAGTCATCTGGGAGATTTTATCCAGGATGACAATGTACCGGTGCCGGCGGAGGCTGCTGCTTTTACGCTGTTAAAAGAGCAGTTGGTGGAGGTGCTTGGCACTTTGACCGAGCGTGAACAAAAGGTACTCCGCCTGCGTTTTGGACTGGATGACGGACGGGCACGCACTTTGGAAGAAGTGGGCAAAGAATTTAATGTAACCCGTGAGCGCATCCGTCAGATCGAAGCAAAGGCTTTAAGAAAGCTTCGCCATCCAAGCCGCAGCCGGAAGCTGAAAGATTTCCTGGATTAATCCCATGCAGTTATCTAAGAGAATGCAAAAGCTGGCTTCTCTGGTGACAGAGGAGAACCGGCTGGCGGATGTGGGGACAGATCATGGCTATATTCCCATATTTCTGGTGCGGGAAGGGAAGATACCTTCTGCACTGGCTATGGACATAAATCCAGGTCCCCTTGCACGGGCAAAAGAACATATCGAGACATATGGACTGACTACATATATCAAGACCCGGCTCTCCGATGGGCTTGAGAAGCTTAGAGAAGATGAGGCAGAGAGCGTGCTGATCGCCGGGATGGGCGGTATCCTGACTGTGCGGATCTTGGAGGGAGGCGCTCACTGTCTGGCATCTGTCAAAGAATTGATCTTACAACCACAGTCAGATATCCATCTGGTGCGTCAGTGGCTGTGGGAGCATCAGTATCGTATCCTGGTGGAAGATATCGTGGTAGAAGACGGAAAATACTATCCGATGATGAAAGCAGTTCCCGGTCAGGATCAGGCGTATGCCCAGGAAGAATGGTATTATGGCAGGACAAGCCTGCAAAGGACGCCAGAGGTGCTGTTTGGCTATCTGGAGAAAAAATATGGTGAGATGCAAAAGATTCAGGACAGACTCCTTCAAAGCGCCCAGGAAGGCTCTGCGCGTATGCAGGAGGTAAAAAAAGAGACGGCTCGCATCATGACAACGATAGAAAAGATTCGCGCGATGGGCGAATCGCACAAAAAACAGCAACAGACCGGACAAGCCGAGGGAGGATTTACAGACACTTTAGTAGCTGAAAATTCTCTTAGTGCGGGGGCTTGGGAGGGGAGTTGCGGAACTTAAAAAAACAGCAACAGACCGGACAAGCCGAGGGAGGATTTTCTGACACTTTAGTGGCTGAAAATTCTCT